>CAZTDW010000088.1:2530-15172 GCA_964611835.1 uncultured Rikenellaceae bacterium
TAAATGCAATAGATAAGGTTAAGTCTCAGATCTGGGTCCTTTCATTTCACTTTGAATAGTAATGTCAGAAAAGGTTCAGCTAAACCTTTCTCCGCAAAAAGCTCATGATCCTGATCTGGTCAGGAAAATTGCAGGATCTGCAGCGGGAATCCCATCAGGAGAGATCAGGGGCATAAGGATCATTAAACGCTCTGTTGATGCACGCAGGACTGATATAAGAGTTAATCTTACAGTAGAGGTTATTACTGAAAAAGATCCTCCGGGTCATCTCGTGGAACCTTTCAGACCGGTTAATGTGACCGGCAGTCCTGAAATTATTATTGCCGGCGCGGGCCCTGCCGGGCTTTTTGCCGCACTGAGGCTGATTGAGCTTGGATTTCGTCCTGTTATTCTTGAAAGGGGTAAGGATGTTTCAGCCCGTAAAAAAGATATCGCCGGTATCAGCAGAAAACATCTCGTCGATCCTGACAGCAACTATTGCTTTGGTGAAGGCGGGGCCGGCACCTTTTCTGACGGCAAGCTGTACACCCGGTCAAAAAAAAGAGGCGATAACAGAAGGGTACTTGAATTGCTTTACCTCCACGGAGCAAGCGGGAACATACTTTACGAAGCACATCCCCATATCGGTACCGACAAACTACCACGGATAATAACCGCGATCAGAAATTCCATTACCGAAGCAGGCGGGATCTTCCTGCTGCAAAAAAAAGTTACCGGTCTGATCCTTGACGGCAGAACAATCAGGGGAGTTGTGACCAGTGAAAATGAGAGCTTCCATTCCCATTCCGTAATTCTGTCCACAGGCCATTCGGCAAGGGATATCTATGAGCTGTGCAGGAATAACAATATCCGTCTGGAGCTTAAATCCTTTGCAATGGGAGTCAGAGTTGAGCATCCGCAGGAACTTGTCGACAGGATCCAGTATCATGGAAAACCAAGAGGTGAATATCTTCCGGCTGCTTCGTATAATCTTGTAAAACAGGTTGACGGATACGGAGTATATTCTTTTTGCATGTGTCCGGGCGGCTTCATTGTACCGTCAGCTACCTGTCAGGAAGAAGTCGTGGTAAACGGCATGTCCCCTTCCGGGAGGAATTCCCCCTATGCAAATTCCGGGATCGTTACGGAAATCCGGCCGTCCGACCTTATTAAATATGCACGCTTTGATGATTTTGCCGGCCTGGAGTATCAAAGGGAACTTGAGAAAATGGCCTGGGTGCAGGGCGGCAGAACCCAGACGGCTCCCGCACAGCGTCTGACGGATTTCATTTCAGGTCATGAATCTGCCACTCTTCCTGCCGTTTCATACTTTCCGGGAGTAACTTCATCCCCATTGCATTCATGGCTGCCGGAGAATCTGGTAAGACGTCTGAGTGAAGGTTTCAGACAGTTTGGCACAACGATGAGGGGATTTGTAACACGTGAGGCCGTGGTGGTCGGAGTTGAATCCAGAACTTCATCCCCTCTCAGAATTCCAAGGGATCCATCGACTTACGAACATATTGAAATAGAAGGGCTTTATCCATGTGGAGAAGGATCGGGGTACTCGGGAGGAATTGTATCTTCGGCAGTTGACGGAATATGTGTTGCAGAAGCCATTGCCCTCAGATTAAAGTAGGCATTTCGTCCTACCTTGTTTTCCTTCTGGCAAATTCTGAAAAAATGATTGTGGCAGCCATGCTTACATTTAACGAATCGATTCCATATTTGAAACTTACGAATTTCGGTATCGATATTTTTTCTGAAACATAACTTCTGAGATGAACGGAAATCCCCTTCGACTCATTCCCGAGCAGAACAACTCCCTTTGGCCCCAGCTCCATTGTATAGACAGATTTTCCTTTCATCAGGGCCCCATATACAGGCACATTCATTTTAACGGCTTCCTTAAGAAAATCGTCAAGTCCGCAGTAATGAACATTTACATGCATATGCGCTCCCATCGCAGCCTGTATCACTTTGGAATTGAACCTGTCAACTGAATCCGGTGAGCACATAATGTCACTGATACCAAACCACGCGGCTGATCGTATTATTGTTCCTAAATTCCCCGGATCCTGGATGCAGTCAATAGCAACGCATAAATTGTTCAGGACCAGTTTAAAGTCGGTACCGGCCTCGGGAATGGGTACTACGGCAAGGGCATTATGCGGGGTTACCAATGAACTTATCCGCCTGAGCCCTTCCTCATTGACTGGTTCAATTTCGTCAATAAGTGCCTTTTGAACATCTGTAAGTGATTCAATGAATCCGGGTTTAGCGGCCAGCAACCGTATGGTTTTACCCGACAGAATGTATTCGGTTACAAGTTTATCCCCTTCGATTATATATGATAATTCATCATTCCTGAACTTTTTCTCCCGGAGCGATTTAATATAATTTATTCTGCTCTTGCTTATCATTCCAGTTGCTTTATGGTTTTAAATATACCATAAAATTAATGAGTTCTTTCCATTATGGAAGATCAATGACCTGTCATATTTGTTATTATAAGTATATTTGCCTGACGGTTTGGAAAAGATTTTGAAAGAAAAGAATTCAAATAAAAAACATAATATCCTGAGAAGATCGATTCTTCCATTATCCTTAACCTTATTACTGGTATATTCCTGTAATCCGACAAAATATGTCCCTGAGGGACAGACCCTTCTCGACAAAAACCACATTTCAGTCGGGAGGGACGGTATAAAAAAAAGTGACCTTCAACCTTATATCAGGCAAAAACCGAATAAGAAAATATTCGGTTCCAGGTTTCACCTCGGTTTATATAATCTTTCCAACATCAACAAGGAGAGGTGGCCTCATTCATGGCTAAGGAACATAGGTGAGGAACCTGTGATCTATGATCCTGACGCAACTGAAAGGAGCAGGGAACAGATTCAGTCGTACATTGCATCAAAAGGTTATTTCGACAGCAAGGTATCTGACAGCACAAAAGTTGTAAAAAGGAAGTTGGATGTGTTTTATAAGGTGGAACTTAAGACTCCCTACAAGATCAGGAACCTTTACTATGAATTTGCCGACACAATGATTCAGAAACTGTTCAATTTCGATTCAGTTAACTGTCTGATTGAGCGTGGCAGACCTTATGATGTTGATGTTCTTCAGGCAGAACGTACCAGATTTGAACGGTTCATTAAGGATCGGGGCTTTTATGGATTTTCTAATGAGCATATCTATTTCAGGGTCGACAGTACCATTGGTAACAGGCAGGTTAATGTTTATTATGGTATCAGGAATTTTCTTCGTCTCGACGACTATGGAAGGCCGGTATATGTTCCGCACTCAGTTTACAGGATAAAGAATATCTACATATATCCCGATTTTGTGCCGAAAGAAGTTCTTGAGGGCGGCGAATCATATACCCAAAGCCTTGATACCATAGTTTACAAGGATTACTACTTCGTTACTCCCCGGAAGAAATCAGATCTTAAATATGACCTCATTTTACAGGCATTATACCTGAAGCCGGGATCAATTTATAATGTTACAAATACCGAGCAGACGCAAAATCATCTTATGACCCTGAGAACATTCAGGCTCGTAAATATTTTCTTCAGGGAGGATGAGGATTCAGAGGAGGGGGGAAGTGATGCACTGCTTCTGGATTGCTTTGTTCAGCTGACTCTCCTTGACCAGCAATCCTATAAAATCGAGCTGGAGGGGACAAATACAACCGGAGATCTCGGAGGGGCACTTAACCTGGTTTATCAGCATAAAAATCTCTTCCGTGGGGCCGAATTGTTCAACCTCAAACTGAAGGGAGCCTATGAAGCTCTTTCTCAGAATGATACTATAAGAAGGCTGAGGAGTACACAGGAATATGGTATTGAAACAAGCCTTAGGTTCCCGAAATTCCTGCTTCCTGTGCTTAAAGCTGAACGCTTCGTAAAGAGGTACAATCCTTCGACAACAATTGTTGCGGCCTACAACTATCAGAAGATGCCGTTTTACACAAGAACCATGGCAAATGCATCTTTCGGTTATAACTGGAATGCCGGGACATACAGAACACACATAGTTAACCCCCTTCAGCTGAACCTTGTCAACCTGTTGTGGATAGATGACAGGTTTCAGGCTAAAATAGACACCACCTCATACCTTGCTTTCAGTTACAGGGATGTGATGATTCTTGGAACAAATTACTCCTTCATTTTCAATAATCAGAAGATCCAGAAATCAAGGGATTACTGGTTTTTCAGGTTCAATGCCGAGACCTCAGGAAATCTGCTTGCAGCCGTAAGCGGCGTGAGCGGCCTCAAAAAAGTTGATGGGAGTTACAATATTTTCGGACAACCCTTTGCGCAGTATTTCAGGGCTGATGTAGACCTCAGATATAATGTGATTCTGAATGAAGCAAGCTCAATCGTCTACAGAGGATTCCTCGGAATTGGAATACCCTATGGAAATTCAAAGGCCATCCCCTTCGAGAAGCAGTACTTCGGAGGCGGTGCAAACGGTATAAGGGCTTGGCAGGTGAGATCACTCGGACCGGGTTCTTTTCTTCATCAGGAAACAGGATTCGTGAACCAGACAGCCGATATTAAACTTGAAGCCAACGCGGAATACAGGTTTAAACTTTTCTGGATTCTGGAAGGTGCTCTCTTCCTGGATGCAGGCAATATCTGGACATACAATGAAGATGAATCACGCCCCGGATCAAAATTTGAATTCAAATACCTTCTCGATGATATTGCCCTGGGAACAGGCACGGGACTGAGATTTGACTTTAAGTTCGTTATCGGAAGAGTCGACATGGGCATGAAGTTGCGTGATCCTTCAATCCGTGGGGGATCAAGCTGGATCATGACTAACCGGAAATATAATTTCAGGGACGACTTTACCTTTGTCCTGGGAATAGGGTATCCATTCTGATTTTTCTTTTAAGGCCATAAAGGAAATAAAGCAGTATTCCCCTGCATAAAGTTGCGGAAAGTTTGCTATATTGCATCGTCACGCTGCTTTAACTGCAATTATGGATTCATTCAGGGAGTTTATCCGGAACTGGTTCGGTTTCACCCGCCGTGAGCGAAGGTCAAGCTTTATTTTGCTGATAATAATAGTGATTGTGTCAGTTATCAGATTTGTTGTACCAGACAGTACAATATCAGTTGAAATGATACCTATGGATCTAAAGGATGATCCGTTTGACACAATCCAGCCGGCAAAACGTGACCTTGGCAGGTATAAACCAGTCAATGAACTAAAATACAGAAGTAAAAAGACATTACTGGAAATCAATACCTGTGACTCTTTATCGCTGGTTGCATTGCCAGGGATTGGCCCTGTCCTTTCAGCAAGAATAATTAAGTACCGAAACCTTGTTGGTGGATTCTGGTCGGTCGAACAGCTGAAAGAGGTGTATGGAATTTCCGCGGAAACCTATGAAAAAGTTTCATCCATGTTGTATGCTGATACGTTGAAAATAAGAAAGATAAAGATCAATAAAGCAAGCTACCGGGACCTGATCAGACATCCCTATCTGAGAAAAGAAGAGGTGGGTTTAATTTTAAAATACCGCGACCTTCAGGGTGGTCTGAAAGGATCGGAGGAATTGATAAAAAACAATCTAGTAGGAGCTGAGACAATAATAAGAATAAGGTACTATCTTGATTTTGAACAGTAATTTATTGCAAAGGAAAATACCGGGTAAGTCAAAAAAACCCGATTTGTCAAAATAATTTTTTGACAAACGGTATTATTCCTTCCATGTAAACTTCGCGATTCTTCCCTCTATTTCATCTATGGGTAATAATTTTGCAGTAAAGTCAATCCAATGAAAGCAGCTAAGTTCGTTCGATATTTCTTGTCAGGGATACTGCTTATTATCAGCCTGAATTCGATAAATTCCCAGACCACACATTACAATTTCACATACAGCAGCCGGAGCAGTCTTCTTTCCGACGGCTGGGATTTCATTGCGGTGAGTTCCACAGGTGGTTCACGAAACACAGAACAGACCAGTGGTGCTGTGGTATCGTATGATCAGGTTACACATCCCGGAGTTATCCGTATACCGACCGATGCGGGGGATTTGTGGGCATGGTTAAACAACACGAGGAATTCATTGTTCAGGAGCCTTCCTTCGGGCTGGACAAGTATAAGGCTAAAGCTCAGGTCTTTTGCTCCTACACAGGATTATCAGCAGGCAGGACTGGTTGTTTACCAGAATGATAACAATTACGTACAGATAATGCGGATTCATGAAGGGGTAAACAGCATAACCATGGCCAGGGAAGTTAACGGGAATGCGGAGAATGTTCATTCGGTCAGTGTATCTGCGACGAGTAACCTGCATTTCAGGCTGGACAGGAATACGACATCAGGGTTGATCACGTCCTATTATTCTTTGAACGGAACAGACTGGGTTCAGGTAGGAAGCGTTACACAGACGATAAACAATCCGAGGTTTGGCATAATAGTAGGAGCCTCTCCCGGGGGTTATCCGAATGTGGATGTAGAGTGGGCAGAAATTATAACCGAAGAAGATGGTAGTTTAACACCTGGAACGATAGGATCACCACAGACGATATGCAACAATACGGCACCGTCCCCATTGATACAGTTGAATCCGGCTACGGGCGGTAGCGGGACATATACCTATCAGTGGCAGCGGTCGGCAGACAACAATAACTGGACTGACATATCGGGGGCGACAGAAACGGGGTTCACACCTCCGGTTCTGACATCGAGCACCTACTACAGGCGAAGGGTCTCAAGCGGGAGCTATACTCCTGTTGTAAGTTCCCCGGTACTGATCACGGTGTCGCCGGTTATGACACAGGCTCAGCTTCATGATGACGTAACGACAGGGAACAATACGGCAGCTGTATTCAATGTATCAATCACAGGCGGTACGCCTCCATACACAGTTAATTACACGCGAAACGGGGTAGCACAGTCTGCCGTTACCAACTATACGAGCGGATCAGGAATATCCACAGGGATCCTTACGACCGGAACTTACACCTATGTTCTGACTTCTGTGACAGATGCAGGAGGATGTACGGCCCAGAATCTTGGGACAGGCATTACGATAACTGTGTCAGAATCAGGAGGAGGAGGAGGAGGGCCCACCCGTTACAATTTCACATACAGCAGCCGGAGCAGTCTTCTTTCCGACGGCTGGGATTTCATTGCGGTGAGTTCCACAGGTGGTTCACGAAACACAGAACAGACCAGTGGTGCTGTGGTATCGTATGATCAGGTTACACATCCCGGAGTTATCCGTATACCGACCGATGCGGGGGATTTGTGGGCATGGTTAAACAACACGAGGAATTCATTGTTCAGGAGCCTTCCTTCGGGCTGGACAAGTATAAGGCTAAAGCTCAGGTCTTTTGCTCCTACACAGGATTATCAGCAGGCAGGACTGGTTGTTTACCAGAATGATAACAATTACGTACAGATAATGCGGATTCATGAAGGGGTAAACAGCATAACCATGGCCAGGGAAGTTAACGGGAATGCGGAGAATGTTCATTCGGTCAGTGTATCTGCGACGAGTAACCTGCATTTCAGGCTGGACAGGAATACGACATCAGGGTTGATCACGTCCTATTATTCTTTGAACGGAACAGACTGGGTTCAGGTAGGAAGCGTTACACAGACGATAAACAATCCGAGGTTTGGCATAATAGTAGGAGCCTCTCCCGGGGGTTATCCGAATGTGGATGTAGAGTGGGCAGAAATTATAACCGAAGAAGATGGTAGTTTAACACCTGGAACGATAGGATCACCACAGACGATATGCAACAATACGGCACCGTCCCCATTGATACAGTTGAATCCGGCTACGGGCGGTAGCGGGACATATACCTATCAGTGGCAGCGGTCGGCAGACAACAATAACTGGACTGACATATCGGGGGCGACAGAAACGGGGTTCACACCTCCGGTTCTGACATCGAGCACCTACTACAGGCGAAGGGTCTCAAGCGGGAGCTATACTCCTGTTGTAAGTTCCCCGGTACTGATCACGGTGTCGCCGGTTATGACACAGGCTCAGCTTCATGATGACGTAACGACAGGGAACAATACGGCAGCTGTATTCAATGTATCAATCACAGGCGGTACGCCTCCATACACAGTTAATTACACGCGAAACGGGGTAGCACAGTCTGCCGTTACCAACTATACGAGCGGATCAGGAATATCCACAGGGATCCTTACGACCGGAACTTACACCTATGTCCTGACTTCTGTGACAGATGCAGGAGGATGCACAGCCCAGAACCTTGGGACAGGAATAACAGTCACCGTTTTGAACTACAATCCGGTCGATAATAATCTGCAAGCATCCCCGGTAACTCTTGTATTCAATGGGATTCGTGGACAGTCCATCAGTGAAACCCGTGACATATTTGTTTATACCAGCGAAGATAATTCAGTCGGATGGACCCTGACATCAAATGTGTCATGGTTAGTTCCATCCGTATCGGAAGGGATTACTGAAGGACTTTTTGATGTTAGAGTTAATACAACTGGTTTGACAGAAGGGCTTCATAATGGAACGATAACAATTGTGTCAACCGATGGATCTGCAAATCCGGTTACCATTCCGGTTACCTTGATTATTAATCCTGACGTTCCTGTTAAAGCCACTGCCTGGAAGGACGGAAGAGATGCTGCAATGAGCATTTCCGTTGATGATGGAGAAGGATCCGGATTTGAAGCCCTGTATGCAAATGGCGTAGGTGGTACATATGTCTGCAACGGAACTACTCCACCATCATTTTATAACAGTTATTATAATGCAGGAATGGAGTTGGGTTCGCATCTTGCTACTCATCCATGTTATATTCTTACGGATGATTTATTAAGAACAAGGGAGATCATACCAAATATTGAAGGGATCTGCAACTACACTGCTCAGCCATGTTCTGATCTGATTTCACTGGTCTGGCCTTGTGGTACTACAAGTTACAGGGAACAGGCTGTTGCTGCTGATTATTTCCTTAGTGCGCGAGGTTACAACAAGAACCAGCTTGAAGATGCAACTCCAAGGAACTTTATGGATTTAAATAGTTATAACTCACATGAGTCTTTTCCTTATCCGCCGTCAGACTTTAAGATGGTTGTAAATATGGCCCTTGATCAGCATAAATGGTTTAATCTGGTTCTTCATAGCATGTCTAATGACGACGGGGCCATTGACTATGCAAGCACACTGAACATGTGGATAGCATCAATCGGAGATGTTATAAAGTATATTATGCAAAGGGACAGAATGATTCTTACCAATTACAATGCAATGGCAAACTCAATTGCTTTTAATGTATCCAGACTTGCAATTACATCAACATCCTACAGAAACTTTGAAACAGCTTTCGGCAATGATGATATTACCACACTCCAGATTGATATTGATGATAGCAGGACTGTGGATAATGTTTTGGTAGGAGGGATTGCAAATCCATTTGTGATGAGAAACATTAACGGTAACCAGGTCCTTCTTACCAATGTAAGGCTGGACCCATCTTTAAACAAAATGGTTGAAGTTATATTTGAGGGAGAATCCACACCAAGGATTTATCTGAATAGAACTACTATAGGTTTTTCAACTACATCCGGGATTAATCCGCCTGACCAATATCTGTCTGTTACCTCAAACATGCCTGAGCTATTAAATTGGACTGCCGCTGTTGATAATGTTCAGCCCTCATGGCTCAGCATTAATCCTCAGTCAGGGTCTGGTAATGGATCCATCGCAATAATTGTGAACAATTCGGATTTAGCAACCGGAACTTATTCTAAAAACATCACAATTTCATCACCCGGCGCTTCCAATTCTCCACAGACTGTAAATGTCATTCTGACAGTCAATCAGGAAGGTACCCTGCATTATGATTTCAATTACTCTGATCGTGCCAGCCTGCTTTCAGCCGGATGGGATTTTATAGCGAGGACATCTTCAGGAGGATCAAGGAATACCGAACAGACTAGCGGAGCTGTTGTTTCATTTGACCAGTCACTCCATCCCGGAGTAATACGAATCCCCGCCGATGAAGGAGATCTGTGGTCCAATCTTAATAATACCCGTAACAGCCTTTTCAGAGATCTTCCCTCAGGCTGGACAAGTGTAAGGTTGAAATTAGCATCATTTGCACCTTCCCGGAATTACCAGCAGGCCGGATTGGTTGTCTATCAGAATGACGATAATTATGTACAGATAACCCGGATTTTTGAAGGAGACAACAGATTCACCTTTGCCACAGAGACTCAGGCAAATGCTGCTGTTCTTAATTCAATATTAAATAACAGCACAACCAACCTGCATTTTCGTCTTGACAGAGATCCGGTTACCAATGCAATCAATTCATTCTTCTCATTAAATGGAACAGATTGGACCCAGCTGGGGGCTGTAACACAACAATTTAGCAATCCACGTTTGGGTATAATTGTAGGTGCATCACCGGGTGGATTTCCTGTTGCAGATATTGAATGGGTTGAGATTATTTCTGACAATTCGAAATCTGGCCAGGAAGCCCAAAGCAGCAATTTGCCAGGTAATGAAATCTCAGAATACAGGATATCTTCAGTACACAAGCTGTATCAGAATTATCCAAATCCGTTCAGCGAGTTTACCTGGATTGAGTATCATATTGCAGAAGACTCCAGGATTACCCTGGAACTCCATAATTCATACGGAAGGAAATTGGAGACAATTGTGGATGAGTTCATGAGAGCCGGCAATTATCGTTTTGTATGGGAAGCATCGGGTTACCCCTCTGGTATGTATATACTTACCTTGAAGGGAGCAAACTTTGCCAGTCAGATAAAAATCATTAAACTGAAATAGTTAGGTCTGGCTGTAATTTCATTTTAACCAATAATTAACACTCTTTTTTTGGAAAGCACCCGATATATATATATCTTTAGTACGCCGGGATGTGAAAATTGTCTATCCCGGAGTGCTAATACTCATCAAAAACATAATTAATGATAAAATTATCACCATAAAAATTTTGAAAAGACTTTTTCTGTACCTAACTTTGCGCCTCGTTTTAAAACAGAATTATTAATTATGATCATTGTACCATTAAAAGAAGGCGAAAATATTGAAAGAGCTTTGAAAAAGTTCAAAAGGAAATTTGAAAAGACGGGAGTAATCCGCGAGTTACGCTCACGTCAGGCTTTTGTTAAGCCTTCAGTTCGCCGGAGGGAAGAAATCAAGAAGGCTATGTACGTTCAGAAGATGCAGGAAAGCGAAGAGTAGTTTTTTCCGTATCTTTTTAAATATAACAAATCCGATAAGGAGGTTCCTTTATGGATCATAAGGAATCATTCTTACAGTATCTTCAGATCGAAAAGCGATATTCCTCGCTTACTGTAAGATCTTATTTGAATGATCTAAATCAATTTTACAGTTTTCTGTCAGAAACGGTAGATGCTTCAGATCTTGCATCCATTACATCCCATGATATAAGATCATGGATTGTAAGTCTGGTGGAATCAAAATATTCTTCTCACAGCATTCACAGGAAAATATCATCACTGAGGGCCTTTTTCAGATACCTCAGAAAAAGTGGGATTGTCAACAGCAATCCGCTTGAAAAAGTTGTATTGCCAAAAGCAAAAAAGAGACTGCCGGTTTTTGTTGAGGAGGAATCGCTAGATCTGCTTCTCGACGGGATTGATTTCGGTGATGATTTCATTGGCATGAGAGACAAGACCATTATTGAAATGCTTTATCTTACCGGGATGAGGCGGGCTGAACTGACAGGTCTGAGGATAAATGACGTGGATCTGCAGGACGGAACTGTAAAGGTAACAGGTAAACGGAACAAGCAGCGCATAATACCTCTTTTGAGGCAGTTTACGTCAAGATTGGAAGAGTATATCAGGGCCAGGGAAGAAAAATTCCCCGGTAATGAAAACGGGTGGTTTTTTTTGAGCAACAAGGGCAACAAAATGTATGATAAATATGTTTACAATATAGTTAAGAGGTATTTATCGATGGTAACAACCATTGACAGAAAAAGTCCCCATGTTCTGAGGCATACGTTCGCAACCCATATGCTTAACCATGGGGCTGACCTGAATTCCATAAAGGAGTTTCTCGGACATGCCAATCTTTCTGCTACACAGATTTATACGCATAATTCTTTTGAACAGCTTAAAAAAATATATAAACAGGCCCATCCAAGGGCTTAGTATTAATCAACTAAACAGGAGGTACTACCATGAACGTTCAGATTCACTCAGTGCGGTTTGATGCCGACAAAAGGCTAATTGATTTTGTGAACCAGAAGCTTGAAAAACTGACTCTTATCGGAGAGGGAATTGTAAACGCTGAAGTATATCTTAGGCTTGATAAGGACCAGGATCGCGAGAACAAGATTAGCGAAATAAGGCTGGAGTTGAAAGGAGGACCTCTGTTTGCAAAAAAGCAGAGCAAAACATTTGAAGAGGCAACTGATCAGGCTATTGATGCTCTCAAAAAGCAGATTACCAAGTACAAACAGAAGAAGAGAGGGGAGTAGAATCATACCCGGCAAAAATAATTTGAATTATTTTGTTAAATGAAATATAAATTCATACATTTGCAGACCGATTTTTGGGGGTATTTTATGCCCATTCGGGACGTTCTTTAAATTGCCGATGTAGCTCAGTTGGTCAGAGCAGCTGATTTGTAATCTG
>CAZTDW010000089.1:0-2154 GCA_964611835.1 uncultured Rikenellaceae bacterium
AAAAGCTTATGATCAGCTTGCACCCGGAGAAAACATCAGGCTAAACCAGTTGGGTTACCTGCCTGGCAGTGTAAAAAAAGCTGTGATCGTCAGCTCCTTGTCCGATGAATTTAAACTTATTGATTCAGCAGGGAGAGAGGTTTATTCAGGCATTCTTCAGTATAAGGGAGTATGGGAACCTGCAAAAGACACTGTAAAGATCGCCGACTTCAGCTCTTTTGACAAAACAGGGAAATACCGGCTTTATGTAGAGGATGCCGGTATTTCATATCCCTTTGAGATCGGAAACGGTATTTACGATGATGTTTTCAAAGCTTCGGTCAAAGCCTATTATTTGCAGAGGGCTTCGACAGCCATCGAAGAGAAATACGCGGGCAGATTCACTCATCCCATGGCACATCCGGATGCGCTCTGCTGGTTCCATCCTTCCAGCGGCCGGAAGAGCGGATCAATGTCATCTCCCCGGGGCTGGTATGATGCCGGCGATTATAACAAGTACATTGTCAATGCCGGATATACTGTAAGCATGCTGTTGAACCTTCATGAATATTTCCCGGATCTGATCTCTGATGATCTTAATATCCCCGAAAGCGGAAACGGTGTAAGTGATCTCCTGGATGAAATAAAATGGGAGCTGGATTGGGCTGAAACGATGCAGGACAAGGACGGAGGGGTATTCTTTAAGCTTACATCAAAGAGGTTCAGCGGATTCATAAGGCCCGAGGAAGACACGCTCCCAAGGTATGTTGTCGGCAAATCCACTACATCAGCGCTCAATTTTGCAGCAATGTTCGCCCAGGCAAGCCGGGTCAGTAAGGGAATTGATCCTGAATTGTCGGAAAGGTATCTGACTGCCGCAAAAAAAGCATGGTCATGGGCAGTGAAAAATCCATCGGTAATCTACAGGAATCCTCCAGATATTTCAACCGGAGCATACAGCCATACCGATTTCAGCGGCGATTTTTTCTGGGCTGCAGCCGAACTTTTGGCGACCACGGGCGACAAGGAATATAAAGAATTCATTAAAGCTCATCCTGTTGATTTCAGATTCATTTCAAGCGAGAACTGGTGGACCTCGGTAAAACATCTCGGGTATTATGCGCTTATCCTGCCTGAAAGCAAAATTGACGAGTCTGAGAAAGCTGAATACATGAATGCCATCCTTGCCGATGCAGACAGACTTCTTGCAGATCTTGAGGCAAGTCCGTACCGTCAGCCGCTGAATTCTTTTGTCTGGGGATCGAACAGTGATATTCTTGACCTGGCGGTCATTTTTGCCACTGCCTTCCGGATCAGCAATGAAAGTAAATATCTGGATGCCGCGACAGAGACCACCGATTACATTTTTGGCAAAAATGCGGTGGGTTATTCATTTGTTACAGGTTTCGGATCAAAGCCGGCGATGAATCCCCACTTCAGGCTTAGTGCCACAGACGGGATTGACGAGCCCATCCCCGGCTGGGTTGTGGGCGGACCGAACTCGCATCTGCAAGACCAGCGCAGTGAAAGAAATCCCACAGGAGTAGTCTATATGTCCACGGAACCAGCAAAATGCTATATGGATCTGGTTGAAAGCTATGCATCAAATGAGATCGCAATCAACTGGAACGCGCCGCTGGCATATATTACAGGCTTCCTTGTCTCCCGGTCAAAGACTGGTAAGTAATCAATTCATCAATAAACAATTAATTCCGGACCAGAAATGGAAAAGCTGGCATTAAAGGAAAAAATAGGCTATGCCCTTGGCGATGGTGCTGCCAATATTGCCTGGCGCGGTGTGGCTACGTTTTTGTTCGTCTTCTATACCGACGTTTTCGGATTGAATCCTGCTGCCGTCGGACTTCTTATGCTTATTGCCCGGACAAGTGATGGGATCACTGACATTTTAATGGGAATTGTATGTGACAGGACAAATTCAAAATACGGCAAATTCCGCCCTTGGATATTATGGACGGCAATTCCGCTGGGGGTCATATTGTCACTTCTCTTTACAACCCCGAACCTTGGAACCACGGGAAAGATCGTTTATGCCTACGTTACTTACCTTGTTTTCACCCTGGTTTACACTGCCAACAATATCCCTTATGGCGCACTTATGGCTGTAATGACAGGTAACGACAGGGAGCGCACAAGCCTGGGATCATACCGTATGGT
>CAZTDW010000089.1:2254-15144 GCA_964611835.1 uncultured Rikenellaceae bacterium
GAACGCGTTAAGCCTCCCAAAGACCAGCAAACAAACCTGGTCAGGGATCTGAAGGACCTTGTCAGGAACAAACCATGGCTTATTCTCCTTGTGATCGGATTGCTGTTCAATGTTTATAATTCAATAAAGCAGGGGATAGTGGTCATCTACTTTACCCATTATATGCATGAGCAGCTGCTTGCCGGCACATACCTGATCGCCTTGATGCTGGCTTCAATTGCCGGGGCCATGATAACCTCGCCTCTGGGGAAACGCCTCGGCAAACGAAGATTGTTCATCTATGCCCTGATCTTTTCAGGTGCTGTAAACTCACTTTTCGCATTTTGCGGTCCGGAAAATACCGGAGCCATCTTCACTATAGGAATTATCTCGGAATTTGGCTCAGCGATATTCCCCACCCTTTTCTTTGCAATGCTGGGTGATGCGGCAGATTACTCCGAATACAAAAACGGCAGGAGGGCCACAGGCCTGGTATACTCGGCCGGTTCATTCGCTACCAAGTTCGGCGGAGGAATAGCAGGCGCAATAATCGGTTTTATCCTGGCTGCATTCCACTATAACGGCCAGAATGAAGTGGCAATTCAGGGGGCCATACCTGGTATCATCATGCTTATGAGCTGGATTCCTGCAGTAATCACACTCATTACGGCAGGATTAATGTCGCTTTATCCGCTTGATCAAAAGAAGATGGATGAAATAACACTGGAGCTTAACAACAGAAGGGCAAGGGAATTGGCATAAGCAAATCTGAATGACGGAGATAAAAAACTCATAAAAACGAATCAGGATCATGAAATTCGGTTATTTTGACGATAGCAGGAGGGAGTATGTGATAAAAAATCCGCACACTCCCTGGCCATGGATCAACTACCTGGGAAACGAAGATTTCTTTTCCCTGATTTCAAATTCGGCCGGAGGCTATACATTCTACAAGGATGCAAAGTTCCGCCGCCTTACCCGTTACAGGTATAACAATGTGCCAATGGACAGCGGGGGGAAGTATTTTTACATCAACGACGGAGAAAATATCTGGTCTCCCGGATGGAAACCCTGTAAGACGGAACTCGACAATTATGAATGCCGTCACGGCATGAATTATACCATAATCAAAGGTGAAAAGAACGGGATCGCAGTCAGTGTACTTTATTTCGTGCCATTGAAGACATGGGCAGAGGTTCAGAAACTCACCATCATCAATAATTCACAGGCTGTAAGGAAGATAAAGATCTTTTCATTTGTTGAATGGTGCCTGTGGAATGCTGCTGCCGATATGGAAAATTTCCAGAGAAATTTTTCAACAGGTGAAGTTGAGACGGAAGGCTCAGTTATCTATCACAAGACGGAATACAAGGAGCGCAGGAACCATTATGCATATTATTCGGTCAATACGCCAATCTCAGGATTTGATACCGACAGGGAATCATTTTTCGGGCTATGGAACGGTTTTGATGAGCCACAAGTCGTTATGGAAGGGAAATCGGGGAACAGCGTAGCCCACGGATGGTCACCGGTGGCTTCCCACCATGTCGAAGTAGAACTTCAGCCGGGAGAATCGCGCGATCTGATCTTTGTCCTCGGCTATGCTGAGAATAAGGAAGATGAAAAGTGGGAGTCAAAGAATGTCATCAACAAGACAAAAGCAAAGGATACAATTGCGCTATTCAATACTTCCGCCAAAGTTGATGCGGCACTGGCGGATCTAAGGGACTATTGGGACTCACTTCTTAGCATTTTTTCTGTCGAATCGGGAAATGAAAAACTCGATCGCATGGTGAATATCTGGAACCAGTATCAGTGCATGATAACATTCTGCTTCTCCCGTTCCGCCTCATTCTTCGAGTCGGGGATAGGCAGGGGCATGGGTTTCAGGGATTCGAACCAGGACCTTATCGGATTCGTTCATCAGATACCTTCAAGGGCACGGGAGAGGATCATAGATATTGCTTCAACCCAGTTCCCTGATGGTGGTTGTTATCACCAGTACCAGCCCCTTACCAGGAGGGGTAACAACGATATCGGAGGAGGTTTCAACGACGATCCCCTGTGGCTTATACTGGGTACGGTCAGCTATATTAAGGAGACCGGCGATTTCAGCATTCTCGGTGAGATGGTACCTTTTGATAATGATGCATCAGTAGCAAGACCACTGTTTGATCATCTTACGGTCTCATTCGATCATGTCATAAACAACCTTGGCCCCCATGGATTGCCACTTATCGGCAGAGCCGACTGGAATGACTGCCTCAATCTGAATTGCTTCTCCAATGATCCCGATGAATCATTTCAGACCACTGAAAATAAGACGGAAGGGACAAAGGCAGAATCCGTAATGATCGCGGGATTATTTGTGGTCTACGGACGGGATTATGTTGATCTCTGCCAATGGCTGGGGAAAACTGAGGAGGCCACCCGGGCTCAGAAGCATGTCGATACGATGGTTGAAGTAGTAAAGCAACACGGCTGGGATGGGGAATGGTTCATCAGGGCATATGACTATTTCGGACGCAAGGTTGGTAGCAGGGAAAACGAGGAGGGACAGATCTTTATTGAATCGCAGGGATGGTGCACTATGGCAGGGATCGGACAAGAGGAAGGGCTTTGTTCCAGAGCGCTGAATTCGGTCAGGGAAAGGCTCGACTGCGAACACGGAATAGTGATGAACAATCCTGCCTTCACAAGGTACTTTATAGAATACGGTGAAATATCTTCCTATCCTCCCGGATACAAGGAAAATGCTGCAGTCTTCTGTCACAATAATCCATGGATAATTATCGGTGAAACAGTGGCGGGGAATGGCAACAGGGCATGGGATTATTACAGGAAAATTTGCCCTGCATATCTTGAGGATAAAAGCGAGCTTCATAAAACAGAGCCATACGCATATTGTCAGATGATTGCCGGGAAAGATGCATATAAACCCGGTGAGGCAAAGAATTCCTGGCTGACGGGTACCGCTTCATGGAATTTTTACGCCATTACACAATACATTCTGGGTGTGCGTCCCTGCTTCGACGGTTTGCTTGTCGACCCGTGCATACCTGAAGAATGGAAAGGATATAAAGTGACCCGGAAATTCAGGGGAGCAACATACAGGATCGAAGTATCCAATCCCGACGGAAAGTCAAAGGGAATCAGTGAAGTATGGGTTGACGGCAAAATCCATCCATCGAATCATATCCCGGTTTTCGGGGATGGTAAAGAGCATTTTGTTAAGGTTGTTTTGTGAAATTCCTTAAATTTGGGCACTCCCGGATTCACATAAACAAACAGACATGACAAATAATTACCAGGCTTCCACTGACCGATATAAAAATATGAAATATATCCGATGCGGTAAAAGCGGCCTGCTTCTTCCGGCCATATCTCTCGGACTGTGGCATAATTTCGGTTTCTCGGACAACTATAACAACTCGAGGGAAATAATCAGATCCGCTTTCGACAGCGGGATCACCTATTTTGATCTTGCGAATAACTACGGGCCGCCACCCGGATCAGCTGAAGAGGTCTTTGGTTCAGTACTGGGGAAAGATCTTGCTGCATACAGGGACGAAATGATTATTGCCACCAAGGCCGGCTATCTGATGTGGGAAGGGCCCTATGGTGAATGGGGATCAAGGAAATACCTTGTGGCAAGCCTTGATCAGAGCCTGAAAAGAATGGATCTCGATTATGTTGACATATTCTATTCTCACCGGTTTGATCCCGCCACACCACTCGAAGAGACAATGATGGCCCTCGATCAGATAGTCAGAAGCGGAAAAGCTTTGTACGCGGGCATTTCAAATTATTCACCGGAACAGACTGAAAAAGCCATCCGGATCCTGAACCGGCTTGGGACTCCCTGCCTTATCCACCAGTCGAGATACTCCATGCTCGACAGGAAGGTTGAAAACGGACTCCTGGATGTCATCGAATCGAATGGATTGGGTTTCGTGGCATTTTCGCCGCTTGCCCAGGGTGTATTATCCGACAGGTACCTGGATGGAATACCGGCAGACTCACGAGCCGCAAAAGCTCACTTCCTTAAGCCGGAATTTATTACTCCGGAAGTGATTGCCGTTATAGGGAAGCTTAATGAAATGGCTAAGCAAAGAGGCCAGACGCTGGCTCAGATGGCAACTGCCTGGCTGCTGAAAGACAAACGCGTAACCTCGGTTATCGTGGGAGTCAGCTCGGTCAGACAGCTCAACGACAATATCGGGGCGCTTGATAATATTGATTTTTCTGACGTGGAAATTGAAAAGATCCTGTCGCTGGTAACCACTGTCAATTTCGTCCCCCGCGGATGACAAAAACCATGTCTGATGAAGAAGACATGAATTATTAAATAAAAAGAGAAAATAAAAAATGAAAAGACTGTTAATTACAATAATCCTTATTTCAGCAGGCCTGATAGTGAATTCACAATCTGACAAAAAAAAGCTGATGCCTGTGACCACTGATTCTAAAACGGCTTTAAATATTTATAAAGAGGCAAAGAAGTATTATGATGATGTTTTTCTCGATAAAGCTCTTGAAACGTTCAAAAAAGCTCTCATTCAGGATCCGGGATTTTTTATGGCCAATTACCAGCTTGCCTTTTATTACCTGCTGAACCGCGAAGCAGATGATTTTTATAAATATGCTGAGGCTGCCATATCATCCAAAGCCAGGCTGAGCAATGCCGAGGAGATCCTGAAACAGGTCCTGTCAAGGCTGATGAACGGCAATTCAGAAGTGTCAGACCTGGGAAAAAAGCTTGTTGAATTATACCCTTATGATCCTGAATCTTATAACAACCTTGCCTCTTTTCAATCGCTTGAAGGCGACAATGAAGGAATGATTGAAACTTTACTGAAGGCTGTGGAAGTTGCACCAGTCCCTGCTCCGTTCTACAATCAGCTGGGATATGCATATCTGGCTGCCGAACAAAATGAAAAGGCTGAAAAAGCCTTTGACAGGTACATGGAGCTTGACCCGAGAAATCCGAATGTGTACGATTCAAAAGGTGATTATTATATGTATATGAAAAAGTATGACAAGGCCTACGAATTGTATATGAAAGCATATTCACTCGATCCTTCTTTCAGCCGTGAAAAGGCAGATGCGGCACAAAAACTTTATGAAAGGTCTGAAGGAAGAAAAATTGAGATAATACCTATGTAAACCGGCCGGCTGGAGGAGAATGAACCTTGCAGATCAGTGATATTGTCAAAAATGTTTCTGTATATAAATCATCTATCATGAAGAAAACAGGATTATCAATCATTTTTCTGATACTGGTTGTTTTTTCAGCCGCCAGTCAGATGCCACCTTCAGGCAACCCGGGTGATTTCAGGGTAAAAACATGCCTTCATTCCATCGGATATTCCGGCCTGTGGCGCGGCCAGGCACTGCTTACGGTTGACGAGTTCCTGCTTAAGGCAAGGGAACTGGGTTATGATGGTGTGATGATAATGGCCAAACGGCCGCATCTTTCTCCGCTGGATTATGACAAGGAATCAAGGGCAAAGCTAAAGAAAAGGATAGAAGAGCTGGGACTGACCCTTGTCGGACTGGCAGGTTATTCAGACTTTACTGCAGGAATGGACAAACCAGGTATCCCGCATACCGAAATTCAGGCAGCATATATCGGACAGGTAGCGGAGCTGGCATCAGACCTGGGAACGAAGATGGTAAGGATATTCACAGGCTATGAACGCCCGGGAATTCCCTACGACCGGCAGTATGCAACTGTTGTTGAGGGTATTAAACTTGCAGCAAAGGAAGCTCGGAAATATGGTGTCACCCTGGTTGTGCAAAACCATCACGACATTGCTATCCATCATGATGCAATGTTCTGGTTGCTTAATGAAATCAATATGCCGAACGTAATGGCCGGATGGGATGCCTGGTCGCCGGTGCTCGAAGGGCTTTCAACGGAAGAGGTAAGGCAGTCTACCCTGAAAATGAAGCCCTATATAGTAAACACAATCCTGGCTGATTACGTTCCCCTTCCAAGGTTCACTTATGACAATACACTGACAAATTACCTGGCTGCAACCCCGGTAATGAGAGCCGTACCTGTAGGAGAGGGGATAATTGATTACAGAAGCTTCATAGGAACTCTTAAAGAGATCGGCTATCAGGGTTATCTTGTATATGAGATGTGCGAGGTCCTTGAAGGGGGCGGGTCGATAGCAAACCTCGATAAAACGGCAAGGAAATTCCTTGATTTTGTGAAACAGTTCAGATGACAGGAAGCCTATTTCAGGTCTTTGATTATTATCCGGTCCTTGTATAGTTTAACTTCAAGTTTCTGCCTTTCCTTCCACTTCAGTTTGCGGATGTATGGCCTGGGAATTGTAACTGCATAACTCGATCCCCCTACCTTGGTAAGGCTGCGGATGTTTTCATCTTCAAGCCGGTTGCGTGCCATAGAATGACATTTTTATTGTTATTAACTGATGATCAGCTACATGCAAGAGTGCAGCTGTAAAAAATAATTACGTAATTAATTACGATTTAATTACGTAATAAAATACGATTTAATTACGTAATTTCAAAATCTCAGCTTAAAAATATAAACCTGCCTGCTTCCCGACATTGTTGAATTGAAACCTATTAAATCCCCTTTGGGGCTCCATCTGCAGTGAATATCGCATCGCCAGTACCCTTCGAACTTAGCAGGCTGTACGAACCTGCCGAGTGATTTTACAATTTCAGTCTTCATATCCATCAGGTAGATTTTCTGTTCTCTCATTCCTCCTCCCGGATATGTATCTGTTACCATCCATTTCTGGTCGGGCGAGAAAGTGCCGTGCCCGTCGTAATCCAGCAGTCCGTTTCCCAGCCTTTTATAGTTCTGCTGCCCGATTGTGAAAAGTACATGAGCGTATTGTTTCCCTTCATAATTTGCGGTGACCATCAGTTCGTCATCGTTCAGCCAGTCGAAATGTGATCCGGCCCATCCGTCAGGGAAACATCTCCTGAGGTCAGTTCCATCTTTGTTGACTGTAAGCGAGGTTGTGATGCGATTGTTGCCTTCCATCTGACGGGATAGCCAGAAAATCTTTGACCCTTCGCGCGAAAAAAGCGTATGGTTGAACCAGGCAATGCTCCCATCCTGCAAAGGAGGAATAAGGTCTTTTACCTGTTCAAACGAAACAAGCAGCCGTGCAAATCCGGTTTCAAGATCAATAAGGAACAGTCCATCATCCGAAGGCAGCTGAATATCCGCTCTGGCGTCCTGCCCGTTTCCCCCGTAGCCATAATCAGGCCTGGTCAGTCTGAGCCTTGAAAAATTTATGCTTACGGCTTCTTTGCCGTCGGGAGAAACTGCGCTTACAGGATATGGAATCACTTTAAGCTCTTTTCTGGTAAATACATTCATTATTACCGAGACGTACCTGCCTTCCCTGAAATCATTATATATTATCAGCGAATCGGGGGAAGTACCCAGCCAGTGAGCCATACACCCCTGCTGGAAATTCCAGGCATGAGTCTCAGTCAGGGGTATGAACTCAAACGATTCAAGATCGACCAGGCCAAGAACTGCAGGCTCTGTTTCATCCGGAAGCTTGAATTTTATGTCAGTTTCAAGGACGGTGGCATAACGTTCAGAATGATTGAATGAGTTTATCCCGTAGTAACTTGCAAAGAGATGTTCCTTGTCGCTTTTTGTTATCCGGAGGGGGCCTTCAATATCCGGAAATGAGACTGACATTTTATTTCCCTCATTCTCATTACACCCCAACAACACCGTAAACAAAATGGGGATCAGGGCTGAAGCTAATTGTCTCATAATATTGATTTTTACGATGCAACCTCAATGGATCATGAAAATATACCTGAGATCCTGCCACCCCTCCTGATCATCCGCTCAAGTGAAAGGATACCTAACATCAGCTGCCGGGCATGATGATAATGCTCCATTAAGGTTACATTCGGATTGGTCATTTTACGGTCCCCTCCTGAGTGCCAGAATTTGTTGTTACTGTTGAAGAACTTTTCGTATATGTAACGATCAGTCCTTGAAAAATGGATACGGGCCCATTCATCGCCGGTGTGTTCAACCAGAAAAAGTGCGCCGTTAAGCACTTCCTGCTGGCACCACAGCGATTTCCTGACATCCCAGGTGTAGTTGTCGACATGCTGCAGAGAGTGAAAATATCCTCCATACAGGTGATCGGCAGCAACATCCACATGTCTTTTAAAAACCGGTTCAGCAGTTTTGAATAATTCCTTATTTTTAAGGCGTTCAGCTTCGAACATCACAAAGGCAATTGTTTCAAGGCCATGGCCGATGACGGATAATTGTGCAAATTCATTATCCGGAAGGCTGAAATCATGGTTGATGTATTCATTGGTAAGACCGTAATCCTTGTTGACATGATGATTCATGATAGCATCGACGCACCTGGCGGCGAGTTTCTCAAGGTCGGCATCTGGCTCATGTCTCAGCATCTGTGTGGAAAGGCTCAGGAAGATCATCCAGTGGCCAAGCACCCTTGGACCTGCGATCTGAGGAGCCCCCTTAAGGTATGCTATATCATATTTGTAATCAGGCTGGTCATATCTGTCCAGGCAATTAAACATGATTTTTTTGGCAAGTTCGCGGAATCTCTTTTCACCCGACGCTTTTGCGTACTCAAATAGACCTTCTGCAACAAAAAGGCTTCCGTAAATATCGCCTGGACCCGTAAGCGGTTCCCCTTCCCTGGTGAACCTCTGTGTCCAGAAGCTTTCGTCGGCCGGCTGAAGCTTTAGCAAAAGATCTTTCGATTTCCTGGCTATCTCAAGATATTGCGGATTCTTTTCAATGTGGTTGTAAAGGAAGGAATAGACCCACAATCCCCTGCCGACAAACCATGCAGTCTTGTTCATGTTCTCCGTTTGCCCCGACCTTACATCTAGCGAGCACACTACTCCCCCGTATTCATGGTCTATGGCATACCTGTCCATATTGGGGATAAAGTTCCCGAACAGTTCCTGCCTGTATTTGTCGCGAAGCTGTTCGAGGCTCATTCCTGCGATCGTTTCGATCTTTTCACTCCTGATTTTCGGAGGGTCAGTTGTGCCGTTGCCTGCAGCAAAAATATTTTTATTTCCCAATGTCAGCAGGCCAAGACCTGATAATGAGCTTGCTTTTAGAAAATTACGGCGTGATTTGTTTTGTTCTTTCACTTTGAAAAAATATGATAGATTGTTAACCTTGTTTTCCTGAGGCTGTTCCATTACAGGAAAACCGATATGAAATCAGCAGCTTTGACCTGATTCCTGTTTTTGATGGTTCTTTTTCCGTCGGAAAGATTAGTTACCGTACATTGCGTATAAACAGTGCAGTGCCCGTTCTCATCAGGTGTGAATCCTTTGCAAACCCTGACCACATCGGGAGATATCTCATCAATGATCACGATTTTCCCGTCACCGTATTTCAGGCGTCCCAGTTCAAATTTGCCGTCTATTACATGCAGGTCTCTGGATGCAAATTCACTGGTCACAATATCCGCGATATTTTTTACAAGTTCAACGCTGTAGTCGATTTCCGCTCTGGTCATAGCTCCTGATTCCTCAAGTGCTTCAAGCGTGATAAGTACATCCACATCACCTTTTGTCCATGCTTCAACCACTTTATTGAGGTTCTTGCAGGGTCTTACAAAGGGGTATCTTCTCCAGAAGCTTCCTGTTGCATTGTTTCTCCATGTAAACTCCAGATTCTGAAGCGGAGCCGATCCCGGGAATTCAGGCGATTCAACCTCCATGCTCAGCGGTATGGCAGGCTCCACTATCATCTCATTTTCGCTTAAGGTGTCAATATAGTGGGAAGGGATCCCGTTTTCTTTGAGTACTTTGAAGAAATGCGTGGCAAACCTGCATGCTACGGCTCCTTTTCCGGGGATCACCCCTACAACGGTATCGTAACCCGGATCAAAGACGGTTTTCCCGTTTTCAATATAACCTGTTGCATCATCCTTGAAAACGAGCCTGTATTTGCCCGCATACTGACCTCCGGAAATCTCATACACATTTTTTGATTTTCCGCTGTAGATAAGGTTTTTCTCTTCCATTGCTTATTCTCCTCTATAATTTGGGGTTATTTTGAATGCTTCTCTATGATATTCAATACCGGTATGCATTATACATGCAGTACTGGTAAAGATAATGCAGGTATGTTAATACGGAACACCTTTTACGGAAAATTTTCCACAGTGAAAAGATGTTTGAAATATCTGCAAGGGAATTAGATTATACCATGGGACTGTCAGAAATGATTTCTGAAGACATCTTATTCCGGTATCGCCCGAAGCATAATCATTCAGGATGGTTGCCTCGCTTTAACTTATCGATGAGAGACCCTATCCTGAAAAACATTTTAAAATTCAAGCGACAGCCAGAGCATGTTCATTTAAAACAGAGTACCTTGCAGGTAAATACGTGGTCTTAATTTGAAAAAGTTATGCCGTATAAAAAGGTTACCCGCAGGGATTTCATCGGCCGGTCAACCGCCGCCGCTGCCGGCACTGTAGTTTCCAGAGCGTTCCCGATAACGGGTGAAACAGGTGAAAAGGCGATTCCTGAAAATCAGGTCCGTCACTACCCGGATGACGGTTTTATTGAAGAGATTGAACGGCTTCCGGTTGAGGAACCCTATGAATATCATCAATACCTGTCAACTGCTCCTGTCCATATTCACCGGAGAGATTCCGGGGCCAGGCTGGAAAGGAATGAGATGTCTGTGCCGGATGAGGGATGGAGCATAGTATGGGATCCGGAAAGTTCGGACGTATTGAAGCTGGCCGTTTACGATTTCCAGGATTATTTGATCACCTCACAGAATGTAAATGTCTCTGTTGCAGAAAACCGGCTTAAGGACTGGCAGCATATCCGGAAAGGCATCATTGTGGGCACTGTTAAACAGATGCCGCAACTGGGAACAGATCTTGAAAATGAAAAGGACTATGTTATTCAGGTGTCGAAGGATCGCATAGTTGTATGCGGTAATGCCGAACGCGGAGCAATGTTCGGTCTTTATAACCTGGAGGCACGGATGAACCTGAGAGAAGCTCCATTTTTGCCGTTGAAACTTAATAGCGTCCGAAAGAGTCTTTATGATACAAGAATGGTTTTTTCGTGGATGGGATGGATGGAATTTCCGGATCAGCTTCTGTCACGCCTTGTCCATGATGGTTTCGACGGTATTTATGCTTCTGCATATGCCAATCCCAATGGTGATGTAACCACTGCCGAAACATCAACGGAATTTTACGCCAGACTGCTTTTCCGGATAAGGAGACAGGATCCGGCACAGATGCATGATCTTATACGAAGAGCGTCACGTTTTGGCATTAAGGTTTACGCCCCCATAATCTATCAATATCTCGGCACCCCGGAAAGTGAGTCGGGACTGCGTACACTTGTCCGCAATATCGTTAATGAATTCCCGGAGATCAGGGGATATATTCTTCTTACTGAAGGATTCTGGTACATGAACTGGGGAGGAGGCCACGGAGCGTCGCGGGAATATATTGAAGACTGGGCTGTCAACTGGAGCCACGCGGTCGGGATTGTTGAAGAAGAATGTCACAGGATCAACCCGGCCATCGAGATCCTCCCATGGGAATACAATATTGATTTCAGGCCGGAAAACGTTGACGCAAAAAGATTCTTCATCAGACAACTTCCCCGGGACACCATTCCGATGCTAACCTTTGAGAACGGGAAGCGTTTCGAACTAGACGGTATGAAAGGTTATCTCCGCGACTACTCGCTGAGCCAGGTTGGTCCAGCCGAAGTTACTGCCGGCCAGATAGATGAGGCAGGGAAAAGGGGGATGATGGTCTATTCAAAAGTCGATACTTTTGCCACCTGGCAGTTCGGGACCATGCCTTACCTGCCCTGCCCCGGCCAGTGGTTGAAGAGATATGAAGCTCTGGAAAAAAGCGGGATCAAAGGTACCCTGGAAAGCTGGAGCAGCGGATACAAACCAAACTTTATTGTTGAACTTAGGGCATGGACATGCTGGAGTGATTCACCTTCCGGGGATGAGCTTCTGCGGCTCACGGCACAAAGGATTTTCGGCAGGGAAGGGGTGGATAAAGCGATTGCCGCCTGGGATTGTTTCAGCCAGGCAATAAGACTTGTCCCCGATACCGGTCCGAACATGGGGAACAATAACTCTGCCGGCAATCCGATCTTCCTGGATGTCCCGCCGTTAAGGACATGTACCTTTTATCATTCATGGACAGATTCCGATAAATGGAGGGGTTATTTCGGAGGACAATTGAATCCTTACTGGCCGTTCACGGTCAGCCGTATGGTTTTCTATCCTGATTTTACCAATAAGACAAACAAAGCAGAGGAATACGCCAGGCAGGCCACAGGTATTGAAGCCGGCGAAGAGACCCTGATACTGCCGGTCTTCCTTAAATACCTGAACATGGCTGCAGACAAGATGGAGGAGGGATTGAAACATTACAGGGAAGCAGCACTGACAAGTCCTCCGGCAAAAAGACAGGAAGCTGTAAGGGAGGTTATCGTGGCTGAGCAGATGACCAGGATGATGCGGAGCAATTATGCAATTCTGGAATTCGAGGATCTTAGGTTAAAGCTTGGAACAGAAAAGGAATCAATTAGGAGATCAGAGATCCTGAGCAAAATGGAAAATATCCTGCAGGATGAGATCGCCCGTACCGAACTCACACTTCTGGCCGTCACAAGGGATTCGAGGCTTGGTTTCCAGTTTGAACAGGATTATGTGTTCACTCCGTACTCACTTAGGGAAAAGCTGGCGCTTCTTAATGAGACCCTGAATAAGTTGTTGCCGGAGGGTGGGAGAAGGAAGGGGTGAGGGGAGAGGGGGAAAATGTTAGACCAAGTGTCTTGTCCTGAAATAGGTTGACAAAAAATAGAAATTTTGTCAACTTAAATTA
>CAZTDW010000090.1:0-15003 GCA_964611835.1 uncultured Rikenellaceae bacterium
CAGATAATCCCCGATCTCTTTTCTGACTTCATCAGCTCTTTCGAACTTCAGATTTGATCCCGGAATAGCATTAAATGCAGCTTCGTTATCAGGCAGAATACCATATTTTACAATCAGGGTAGCCGCACTGTCAGGATACTTATTCACCCATCTGGATGAGAAAGAGTATGCTGAGACAATCCTTTTTACAATATCCGGGTCATTATTAATTACGGATTCCTTACCAAGGAACGCTGTTTCGGCTATCGCTATATTATCAAGTTTGTTCCATTCTTTTTCCAGACTGAAGATCATCCTTATGTTTTTGTTTCTCCTGATCACAAGACTGGCAAGGGGTTCGGAAATAATAGCCAGCCCTGCCTGTCCGGCAGCTACGGCATTGGCCAGATCGATATGGGTGGGGAAACTGTAATCAAGGGTTACATCTTTGTCAGGATCGATGCCGTTCTTCCGGAGCAGGTAACGGAACATCACATCCGGAGTCATTCCCCTGGCCATAACATAGATTCGTTTATTCTTCAGATCTTCCCACCCTGCAACACCTGAATCACTTCCGGCAAGATAGAGAGTTCCCCAGACGGGAATTCCTACAAGTTTGTATTTCAAACCTTTGTTATACATTATGGCAGCCATGGTGGTAGGCAGAATGGCAAAATCGGCGGTGCCGTCCAACATCATCTTCCTTACCTGCAATGGTTCATTCAGGATCTTCACTTCCAGTGAATGCCCGGTTCCATTATTCAGACTATCGATCATCCGGATCATACCCATTGCTGAGGGACCTTTCAGGGCTGCAATTGTATAAACTGACCTGCCTGATTTATTCCCTGATCTGTTCCCGCATCCGCAAAGAAGAAAAACTATTATCAAAAAATATGACACCTTATTAATCATAATAAAAGTTGTTAACGCAAAACTATCTATTAAGGGAATTAATGCATCATTTTTCATAGGGTTTCTTTGAAATTAAGCACATACTCACCCCAAAAGACATTTTATTCATCCAGACTTAAGTCTCCTCAAACCTGACACTAAACCGTAGCAGGATCAATCTTAATAAAAATGATGGGATCAATTTTTGGAATACAACTTCCTCCTCTTCCCTTATTGTTTAAGGGAAGAGGCCGGGAGATGGGTTAAGATTTGCCAGGAAGAAAGCTGCAGATGGATAGGGATTAAAAGGAAACCAAGAGTTCAATATATAGATTGCCAGACATTTATGGAAATAATTAATCTAAAAATCCAATCTTCTTTTGGAAACCAAAATAAAATTGCGATCTTTGTGAAATAATTAACAGTAACCCTGTTTTTGTCTGAGAAGAATTACGGATGCCATCAGATGGCCATCCGGAAAATCAAGGACAGACAGGTACAAAAAAATCCAATCCGGAGGTATTCTGATGGAAAAGAGAGCAGGATCCGCAATAATTCTGATTCAGACCCGCGAAGATGTTCAGCAGCTGAACGAAATCCTTTCGAAACATTCGCAAATTATAATCGGACGTCTGGGATTGCCGCGAAGCAATGGCCAGAGTATCATTTCTCTTGTTCTTGAAGGTACCACCGATCAGATAGGCTCTCTTACAGGCCAGCTTGGCCGTTTGAGAGGAATTCAGGTAAAATCGGTACTTCTAAAGAACATGAAAGATGAATAGATTCTGGTTACTTACTGCTTTTTTCACACTGTTTTTTTCACTGAGCTCATACGGGCAAAAATTCACATTTCAGGGAATTGTCCGTGATTCATTAACAAACAAGGTAGTTGAGGATGTTGTGGCTGAGGTTACCACTGCCGGAGGAAATGATAAAATTACTCATACCGAAGTTACTGATGTCAGGGGCCGGTTTGAATTTTCGCTGCCTGCCGGTAATTACTTCCTGTCTTTAAAAATGCTCGGCTACTCTAAAATATTGCGTGAATTTACTATCAGCAGCGATCAGCTACAGGAATTTTTTATATCACCCCAACCTGTCAGTCTTGGTGAGGTTGAGGTTGCAAGTCTGATAGTCAACCGGCAGGTAAAGGAGCTGCCAATCCCTATTGCTGTTGTGGAGTCATTCAAATACAGAAAGCTGTCGTCCCTTACCCTTTCCAATGTACTTGCCGCTGAACCTGGAATAGCGATGGGTAATGACGGGGTATGGGCTACAAATATCAATATCCGTGGTTTCAATGAAAACCGCCTGGTTACCCTGATTGACGGTAACCGTGTTGAGACGGCATCTGACCTGACAGCATCACTAAGCATGACTGATGTAAACGATATTGAAAAGGTGGAAGTTGTCAAGGGTGCCCAGTCGTCTCTTTATGGGACCGGTGCCATGGGTGGAATTGTAAACATCATTACCAGGGACGGGCACTTTTCTGAGAAGCCCTATTTATCGGGAAATGTCATTTCCGGTTTTGCTTCAGCAAATAAGCTGTTCATGAATCATGCAGATATTAATACAGGCTCTGACAGGTGGTATCTCAGGGTAAGTGGCGCTTACGGCAAAGCCGGCGATATGCGGACTCCGGAGGGCATCCTGCCCAACAGCCAGTACACTACCAGCAACATGACGGCAAAAATAGGGATAAAGCCGGTTAACAATCATGTTTTCAAACTTCAATACCAACGTAACTGGTCGACAGATGTAGGCATTCCGGGAGGAGATGCCTTTCCCGGGCCTGCTGAGGCAACATATACTGATATTGGAAGGCAGTTGCTGGCTGCCAGTTATGAAATAAAAGACATAGGCAGCAGGCTTGCATCCCTGAAGCTCAGCTATTTCCTTCAGTACATTCAACGTGATGTAGCCATGATACCCAATACAGTTACTTTAACCCCTACTTCTACAGGCTTTCAGCGTATTACCCCCGGACTTGTTACCCCTGTCGGGAACCACTTCACCCGAGGTGGGAAGCTCCAGAGTACGTGGAACCTGTCTGAGAAAAATACACTGATTGCAGGTCTGGATATATGGTCCCGCAACCTTTATACGGAACGTCAGAAAGATATCAGGGTGGAAATATTAAATGCGGCAGGTGATGTTGTAAGGACCAATTCTCTCTTGCGGGGAGAAACTCCCATACCGGCATCTTCCTTTACCAGTGCGGGAATTTTTGTACAGGATGAAACACATTTTTTTGACGACAGGATGACGCTGATCGTTGGCGGGCGAATGGATCAGATAATGGTTAAAAACGAACAGGGTGTTGATATCGACTACCTTATAACCAACGGAGTAAGAAACGACACTCCCCCGAATCAACGGATAACATTCGAAGAAGGCAGCAGCAGAAATATCTCGTGGAGTGCAAATGCAGGTATTCTGTACAACCTGTTCAAAGATACAGACCTGTCGTTTAATATTGCCCGTTCATTCAGGGCCCCTTCGCTTGAAGAGCTGTTCAAATACATTGACCTTGGAAATTATGTCAGGCTGGGTAATACGGACCTTAAGCCTGAAAGTGGGTATTCCTCTGATCTGGGGTTAAGGATATGGAAGAGAAAGCTTAACTTTCAGGCCAACGTATTTGCAAACAGGATCCTGAATATGATAGTCGAAACCCCGGGTGAGTTTATATACACATGGAATACCGGGGCTTCGGAAGGACTGACAGATACTCTTCCTGCACTTGTAAATACCAATGTCAGCAAAGCCTTCCTTTATGGATTTGATTTCGGATTTCAGTATAATTTTTACTCCGGCTTTGTTTTGGTTGGTACTGGGTCTTACGTCCGTGGTAAAGATACGGAAGCCGGGACAAGCCTTCCGCAGATCCCCCCGCTCAGCGGGCGGCTTGGTGTACGTTACACTTACAATAAGGTGGGTTCTGCTGAAATGACCGTTGTCGGGGCAGCCGGACAGGATAAGGTTGCAGAGGGAGAAAAGGAAACAGGAGGTTATACACGGCTTGACCTGTCACTGAGTTCAACACGGATAAGCCTGGGTCGTGCCAGTTTACAGCTGTTTACCGGAATTGACAACATTACCGACCGCAGCTATACGAATCATCTTTCAACAAACAGGGGAAGCATAAGCGTTGAACCCGGCCGTAATATCTATCTTAGGATGAGCCTGGCATTCTGATCTTACTTAATCATGATTACCAGATTTACCGTGTCATCATGATCACGCGTCAGCGTGAGAGGGATCTGCATTTGCATATCGGATTTGCAATTAAGGCTCAACAAGTTTATATGAGCAATACCATTTGCTGTTCATATTTTTCGAACGCTCAGATATCTTTACTTTCTTAATGTATCCTTTTTTCTCAAGGCTTTCAATAGCTCTTAATGTTGTTCTATAAGTGCTTTTACCATGCTTTTCAATATAATGTTTTTCTATTTCTCCGGGGCATTTAATCTTACCTGCTATAAAGAGACATAATTCATAAGTATCAACGGCCTTTTCGCTTGCCTTACTATATCCGCAGTAATAAGGAGTATATTCACAGCTTTTAATGTAATCTTTGCATCCTTTGGCTACCATGTTGAAATATAGTAGTAATCTGCCTTCTATGTGTCTGAGTTTTTTATCCATTGAAGTTTTTTCAGCTGATATTTGATGGTGAATAATTTATTATTACTCATCAGTATAAAAACAGCTTCTTTCATGCAATGATAATCTTGATACGTATTTCCGGGAAATCCTATTCAGGACATCCGACACACGGGACTGCTTTTATGAATTATCTGCGGTTCATTTTGTTTTTTTATAAGTGTCAGGTTAATTTACAACATATTGTAAGAAAATTGGATTTTACTTCAGCCTGGCAACAGCCTGGCTTACTGCATCGGGATATTTCGTATTTGTTAGAAATAAACTTCAAGACACACTCAAAAAGTAAAAATCCTTTCGTAATCTGCATTAATATCAGAAAATAAATTTACTACAACAGGAAGCTGAAGTCAATTTTATTTTTTTATACAGTACTACCTCATATAGATTAGTTGTCAGAAAAGTATGCCTCATTCCCCAACTTTGTCCCCCTGTTTTCACTGTCATCCCGAATTCGATGATCCTGAGCCGGCGAGGGATCATCGACATGAGGGATCTCCCTATCGTAATGCAGGGAGCAACAAACCTTCATCTGAATGCGATCCTTATCCTTCTAGGGATCATCGACAAGAGGGATCTCCCAATCGTCAGGCAGAGACCAAAAAACTCAACAGGGCGAAGGTCCTTATTCTGCGAAGGATAAAAACAGCATTTAAATTGTTTGTAATACAAAGCTTTTGTCGTAGTGCCTATGTATTAAAGGTTCAAGGAAGGAAATGCCTCTAATTAAGTTACATATAATCATTTCAAATATCAAAATATTATGAAGTATTTCTTGTAAATGATAAATTTGTTAACTTCAGCTATAAGATATCAATCAATTAAATTCAACATGAAAAGCTAATTCCGCTATTCATATTATATTTTCCTTCTCATATTTGGCGTTTGTTCCTGTAAAAAAGATAAGTTAACTCCTCCAATCGTTACAACCAGAAGTGTTAAAGAAATAACCTGGACTACTGCCACTTCAGGAGGCGATGTAACAAATAATGGTGGTGCAACAGTTGTTGAAAGAGGCGTATGCTGGAATATCTCAAGTAATCCGACTATAAGCACCAACCGGACCATTGAAGGGGGGAACGCATGTCCTTGTTGAAAGCATTCTTGCTTCATTGTCCCCGAACACAAAATACTATATCCGTGCGTATGCGACTAATTCAGCTGGCACAGGTTATGGCAGCGAGCTCACTTTTATTACGGGCCAGGTCAGCAGCGAAGAATTTCACAGGCTTTTGAGAGAAGGAACGGGCAAGGTTGATTACAGGAATAATGACTTTTGATAAACTCTATACAAGTACTATATTTTCTTGAGGTGCAATTCAAATATTTCAGCAGGCAATCCTTCTATCATGCATTGTTTTCGCATTATAAAATTGCTTTTTTTCAGAATCCTTTTTGAAGCATAATTTTCCGGATCAACAATTGCAATTAAGTATTCTAAACTCTTATTGGACGAAGCGGTCTCAACTAATTTTTCCGATATTTCAGTACCAAAACCTTTATGCCAATGTTCAGGTAATAGAGAGTATCCAATTTCTGCTTCTTTTTCATCGACTTTTACAATTTTTCCAAGCCCTACAAAGGTATTGCCCTGCTTTAGAGTTACTCGATAAATTCCATAATCGTTTTCAGAGATGTTGGTCTTAATGATACTCTGAAATTTATAAAATGCTTCTTCTCTTGATAAGGCAATTCCAGTTATCATTTTCATTACATTTTGATTACTCACAAGAGAGAGATAGTCTTCAAAATGTTCTTCTCTAAATCTTTGGAAATTAAACCTATAAGTTTCCATTTAGGGTGGTATAATCTTAAGAATTGTTTGTACCTTTAAAAGACTTTACGTACAAGCTTATCACTCATTACCCATAAAGGTAGAAATAAATTGTATCTGAGTAAATTGAAAAATAATGAAAGGTTGTTTCTGATGAAGAACAATATTGAAAAAGTCTTCCTTTCCATAATACTGAATTTACTGGTTTATACTGTCAAAATCATGAAATACATGTTCCTGATAACCAGTTAAATCAGCTCTTATTCGGTGTACTTAAATATGGATTGAAATAGTCCACCTAATAAGCACCTTATGAAGGTGTATTGCGGTGGAACATTAATAATCAGATAAAAAAAAGAATCCTGCAAACTACTGATTTACAGGATTCGATCTTTGTAATACATTGATTTATTGTCATTAACGTGGAGATTAGGGGAATCGAACCCCTGACCTTGTGACTGCCAGTCACACGCTCTAGCCAACTGAGCTAAACCCCCGGAATATTATGATTTAAAGAACTTCAGGCTCTGCCTGAGACAACATATTTTTCGTACTCTTAAAGTACTTTTTTCGTCTCTGCAAAAATAATATTATTATTTATTAATCATAATGTTGTTGCCTGCATTTACTTCGCTGGTAACATTAATTATTTTACAGTTTTCTGAATTACGTAATTAATTACGAGTTTATTACGAGTTAATTACGTAATTAAATCAGGTTGCCGGTTTCTGGTTGCTGGTTAAATTCGCCATTCGGGACCATGCAATCCGGAAAAGAGTACCCGGTACAAAAAAAACAGGATATCCGTAAAACCCGGATTTTTCAAAATATTAAATACTTTGCAGTAACTCCGCTATTTGCTATTTTTGTAGGATTTTAAAAACAGGATTAATATATCAGAAAGCCTGCCGGAAGAAAAACCGGCACCCTGATTAATAATCCTTAAAAACATTCAGGACGATTAAAGAGTGAAGCTGAAAAAATCAGATAAGAATGATCCCGGTACGACTTTTGGTCAGGATAGGTCAGTGGCTGATTTTGACGATATAGTTTTTGAAAACCGGAACAGGGAATACGGTGCTTACCAGCTTCGAAAGCGGTATCACAGGGTTTTGTTTGCAGGATTACTCATTTGTACACTGATCGTTACAACAGCAGTATTGATACCCTTTCTTCTCAGGCCAAGCTCGGATAAGGTTATTACAGGAGGCAGAGGAAGTGTTATGATAAGAATGGAAAACCTTACCCCCCCGGAAGAACAGTTATTCATTCCGCCTGCTGCCCCGCCACCGCCACAGTCTGAAGAAGTGCATGAGATTGTCAAATATGTTCCGCCTGTTGTCGTGGATTCTCTATTGCCGTCCGAGATCACCCAGATGACAACCGAAGAGATCCTTTCATCGATCGAAGGAGAAATCCCGGAAGTGACCGGTACGGGATTCGGCGACGGACTTATTGACGGCCCCGGAGGAGGCGATCTGGAAGAACCGCTTTTCCAGGTCGAGGTCATGCCGTCGTTCAGGGGAGGCGACCTGGCAAAATTCAGGGAGTGGGTTGGCAAAAGGACCAATTATCCTCAGGCAGCTATCGAAAACAAAATAAGGGGCACAGTGTACCTGACTTTCATTATTGAAAAGGATGGTTCGGTGAGCAATGTAACCATTATCAAGGGAGTTCACCCTTTACTCGACAATGAGGCCGTGAAAGTCATATCAGAATCCCCGAAATGGAGCCCGGGACTGCAGCGGGGCCAGCCCGTCAGGGTCCGGTTCCAGATTCCTTTAAGTTTTATTTACTGAAATGTAATAAGAAACAATTTTGAGAGTTATAAATATCTGTATTCTAAAGTACTTAATAAAAAGATTTAGAAATTTAAAAGCAGAACCATGAAAAGAATAGCTCCCATTCTTCTGATCCTGATTATTTTCCTTTCGGGATGCGGCTCATCAAAAAAGCAGCTTGAGAAAGGCAATTACGATGCTGCAATAAACTCAGCAGTCAAACAGTTACGAAAAGACCCCGACGATGCCAAACAGGTCGCCATACTCGACAGGTCGTACAAGATTGCAAATGAGCAGGATAACGAACGGATCCGTTTCCTGAAAATGGAAGCACTACCGGCAAACTGGGATGAGATCTATCTCATAAGCAAGCGGATGAGCGACAGGCAGACCCTTGTGAGATCAGTAACCCCGCTTGAACTTAACGGAAAAACAATCTCATATGATTATGTCGATTATATGCCCGAGATGATCGCAGCTAAAAGAAAATCGGCGGATTATTACTATGCACATGGGAATGAGCTTATGAAGAACAAGCTGAAGGAATCTTACAGGCAGGCATATTATGAGTTCGTCAGGGCCAAAGAGTATGTTGGCGATTATGAAAACATCGATAACAAGATCGAGGAATCAAAATACCTGGGAATGAGCAGGGTCCTGATTTCATTGCTCAACAAATCAATAATTAAATTCACCCCTGATTTTGAAGAGGACCTTCTGGCTCTCGACCTTCCAAGGCTTAACAGCGAATGGGTCGAATACCATGCGATGAACTATCATAACGATCAGCAGTTTGACTATTTTATAAATATAAATGTGAAGAACATTGCAGTAAGTCCTGATCAGACGATGCAGCGCGACTCGGTAATAAAGAGGGAGGTTGAGGATGGGTTCAACTATCAGCTTGACAGCAAGGGAAATGTAATGAAGGATTCGCTCGGTAACGATATAAAGACAAAAAGATATAAAACCCTGCAATGTGCACTCATCGAAACAGTTCAGTCTAAAACCTGTGTTATCGAGGGCGATATCGAGATCATTCAGGCAGGACCAAACAAGCTTTTGAAGAAAGAACCGCTGGGTGCCCAGTCGCATTTTGAGAATATTTCTGCGCGCGCCGTTGGTGATATAGGTGCTTTAAACAACTCGCAGCTCGAAAAAACCAAGACAAAACCTGTCCCGTTTCCCGACGACATGGAAATGATTATCCGCTGTTCGGAATCACTGAAACAGGCAATCAACGGGGCAGTGCAAAGTAACAGGAGGCTTATTAATTAAATGATCTTAACGGAGAAGAGGGAAGAGAGAGCCATACTTGTCGGATTGATCTATCCGGGGCAGGAAGAAAACCAGGCCCGTGAATATCTTGCAGAACTTTCATTCCTTACTGAAACAGCGGGAGCAATCCCCGTCAGCAGTTTCCTTCAGAAGATGGCTGCCCCTGATCCGCGCACCTTTGTCGGTTCAGGTAAGATCGAAGAAATTTCCGCTTTTGTTTCAGAGAATAACATCGACATTGCTGTCTTTGACGATGAGCTGTCGCCAGGCCAGATCAGGAACATTGAGAGGATCCTGGGCTGCCGTATCCTCGACAGGACTAATCTGATCCTCGATATTTTCGCCCGGCGGGCACGGACTTCACATGCCAAAACACAGGTTGAGCTGGCACAGTACCAGTATCTTCTTCCCCGCCTTGCAGGAATGTGGACACACCTTGAACGGCAGAGGGGAGGTATAGGATTAAGAGGACCCGGCGAAACTGAGATCGAGACCGACAGGAGGATCATCAGGGATAAAATTGCCATTCTCAAAACGCAGCTTAAAAAGATAGACAAACAGATGGCCACCCAGCGCAAAAATCGCGGGAAGATGGTCAGAGTGGCTCTTGTGGGTTATACAAATGTTGGCAAGTCGACAATCATGAATATGCTCAGCAAATCGGAGATATTTGCTGAAAATAAGCTGTTTGCAACACTCGATACCACGGTGAGAAAGGTGGTTATAGGCAACCTCCCTTTCCTTTTATCGGATACTGTCGGGTTCATCCGCAAACTTCCCCATGATCTTGTTGAATCTTTTAAATCAACACTCGACGAAGTGAGAGAATCGGATCTCCTGCTTCATGTGGTCGATATTTCACATCCCGGTTTTGAGGAGCAGATTACTGTGGTCAATCAGACACTCAGGGAGCTTAATTCGACAAGCAAGCCCGTGATCATGATATTCAACAAGATCGACAGTTTTTCCTATACTGTCAGGGAGGAAGATGATCTTACTCTGGCAGGAAAGGAAAATTACTCACTCGATGATCTGAAGAGAACCTGGATGGCTTCGGACAGTAACAGCAGAACGATCTTTATTTCCGCAAAGACAAAAGAAAATTCGGAAGAACTAAGGAAATTACTTTACGGGGAAGTACGCAGGATACATGTCACCCGATATCCTTACATATCCCCCCTTTAGGGGGGCCAGGGGGGTAAAACAGGCAGGAATTAAATCTGTCAGGAAAGGTGCTGTTCAGCTTAAAAGCAGTTAAGGGAATTTCTTAGTACAGTTTCTTCTCAGCCATATATTCCGCGATCTGAATCGCATTGGTTGCGGCACCTTTACGGATATTATCCGAAACGATCCAGAGGTTCAGGCATTTGTCCTTTGACAGATCCCTTCTTATCCTGCCTACAAATACCTCATCCCTGTTGTGTGACATGATCGGCATCGGGTATTTTGCTTCCGCAGGATCATCATAAATGACCACTCCCGGGAACCCACTTATCAGCTTTTTGGCATCCTCAATATCATATTCATTTTCAAACTCTATATTGACCGCCTCGGAATGCCCTCCGACGACCGGGATCCTGACTACTGTGGCAGTGACCATTATAGACTGATCTTCAAGTATCTTGCGTGTTTCGTCTATCAGTTTCTGCTCTTCCGTGGTATAACCGTCACTCTGGAATGACCCGCCATGAGGGAAACAATTCATGTCAATCTGCCAGGCATAAGCCATCTCACCCTTGATCCCCTGGCGCTCATTTTCCATCTGCTTTACAGCTTTTACACCTGTTCCCGTCACTGACTGATATGTGGCAACTACAAGCCTTTTGACCTTGTATTTCCTGTGAAGGGGCGCAAGTGCCATAACCATTTGTATAGTTGAGCAGTTTGGATTTGCAATTATCCTGTCCCCTTTTTTTATTGCATGACTGTTGATCTCAGGTACAACAAGGGGAACTTTGCTGTCCATCCTCCAGGCCGATGAATTGTCGATAACGATAATCCCCTTCTCGGCAAAAACCGGAGCCCATTCCTTTGATGTGGAGGCACCAGCGGAAAATATCGCAAAAACAGGTTTTGCCTTCACAGCATCAGCAACACTCACAACCTTAACCGGCTTTCCCCTGAACAAAATTTCTTTCCCTACCGATTTTTCCGACGCAGCAGGTATAAGCTGAGATACCTGGAAATTTCTTTCTTCAAGAACCCTGATCATTGTCTGGCCAACCATTCCTGTGGCTCCAACCACTGCTACTTTCATTTTTTTTATTTGTTAAGGATAAAGCAATTTTTTATATTTACTGTTAAGAAAAAGTTGTCAAAAGTAACTTTTTTTTCAATTCGTCCCGCTGCATGAATAAAGTTATTTTGCTGGTTTTGCTAATGCCCGTTTCGGCATTCGGCCAGATTATGGAATCCTTTGAATCAGGGGATATTTCCCGCTGGATTCAGAACCCTGATGGACGCTGGAATTGCGACAACATCAGCGCAATTTCAGGTACCCGCTCATTTCACCACTTTTACGACAATCCTGATTCAGGCACCGACTGTGCAGGATTTCCGGTGAAAAACCTGCATCCTGAAGAAGGACCTGTAAAATGGAGTTTTAAGATCCGTCATGGTGCTGAACCCTCATCTTCAAACAACTGGGCGGTTTTCCTGCTCTCAGATTCTGATCCTGCTGGCATAGTCACCGATCACCATTTCAATGGCTGGGCGGTAGGAGTAAATCAAACCGGAAATGACGACCTGCTTCAATTATGGAAAGTAACTGACGGAGCTTTTGCTTCCGTGATCAGAAGCACCGTCAACTGGCAGACAGCCATAGGTACCACCGATCATGTCAGGATCGACATTGAAAGGTCTCCGGATGGCCGCTGGGAAATGAAGGTTTTCCGGCAGAATGGCGACATGGCGGATTCCTGCTCAGCAACTGATTCATGGTATGCCGGCGGCGAATGGTTAATTTTGTACTATGAGTACACATCGTCGCGTGACCGTCTTTTATGGATCGATGATATAATTATCGACGGGGTGTTCCGTGATGACACATCTCCTCCACCGGGCACAGGTGATATAATTATCTCCGAGATCATGGCTGATCCGTCCCCGGTTGTTTCACTCCCCGCATCTGAGTATCTTGAGATCTTCAATAACAGCCCGAATGCCATCAGTCTGGAAAACTGGAGTTTGTCAGCCGGAACTCAGGATTACCCTTTCCCTCCGGTTATGATAGGACCACATGAGTATATGACGGTATGCCATTCGCAGGACGCTCCTCTTTTAAGCGTTTACGGCAAGGTAACCGGATTTAAGAGTTTTCCCCTGCTTACCGACGGAGGAAAGCTGCTGGCCCTGACCGACGATTCCGGGAACCTGATCGATGGAATAGAATATTCTTCAGGCTGGTACAATGATGTTTTGAAATCTGACGGGGGCTGGTCGCTGGAGATAATTGATAACAGCTATCCTTTCTCAGGTGAGGATAACTGGAAAGCATCAGCTTCGAGAAAAGGGGGAACTCCGGGCAGCCAGAACTCCGTCTCAGGGAATAATCCTGATACACATTTTGAGGGTATTACCAATGTATTTCCAGATGACAGCCTAAGAATAAGCCTGTCGTTCTCCGAAAGTGTGCCATGGCTTGCCGGCGAAGCGGGTAGCATAAAAATTGACGGTTCGTACAACATCGAACTGTCTTCTTCAGACAAACTCTTAAGGAAATTTACTGCCGTTCCGGACAAGCCCCTGGAGAAAGGGAAAATATATTCCCTTGATGCAGATGAGTCCATAACGGATTTTGCAGGCAACAAGATGGAAACGAAAAATTTCAGATTCGGGATCCCTGAACAGGCGGCGAAAGGCGATATCATCTTCAGCGAACTTCTTTTCAATCCGTTGCCGGGAGGTGCTGATTACATCGAGTTTTGCAACTGCTCCGGCAAAATAATTGATATCTCGAGGCTTGCAGTCGTCTCTGTGAGTGCTGAAAATTCCGATACATCAGATCTTTGTTATTTGTCACAGGAGAACAAATGCCTGCTGCCGGGGGATTATTATGCGATAACCGTCAACAGGGAAGCAATATGTGACGGATTCATTTCCTCAGCGCCCGGGAGGATTTTTGAAGTATCCTCAATGCCTTCAATGCCAGATGACGGAGGTCATCTTATTCTTTTCAGCCGTGAGCTGGATCTTATCGATGAGGTGTATTTTGATGAAGATATGCACTTCTCTCTACTTGCAACCGATGAAGGAATTGCACTTGAAAGGGTTTTATCGACCGGATTGTCATCCGACCGTTCCCTGTGGCATTCCGCTTCCGAATCATCCGGGTGGGGGACGCCGGGAGCTGCAAACTCACTGGTTTCCGAACCCGTGACCAGCGGTGACCAGGTATACCTTTCATCTACAAGGATTACGCCCGACAACGACGGGAATCAGGATGTCCTGGCTATCAGCATGAAATTCAAAGGAAACGGGAATGTTGTTACTGTTACGGTCTTTGATGAAAACGGAGGGTTTGTTAAGAAAATAACAGATAACCTGCTGGCAGGCCCGGAAGCATCGGTGATATGGGATTGTACAGCGGATGATGAAACACTGGTCCGTTCCGGGATCTATATTATGCTAATAACGGCTTTTGATGACAAAGGTAAAACCCGCAAATGGAAAAAAGTCTGTACAGTCATCAGGTAGTGATTTCAATTGAGGATCTTATCAGATCTTTTTTAACCACAAAGGAACCAAAGGTAATTCACAAAGGTAACTAAGTAAAAAAGAAACAATTATGAATAAAGAAAATGTTTTCAAAAAGGTATTGGACTGCTCTTTTAAAGTTCATTCAGCATTAGGCCCTGGATTACTTGAGTCTGCTTATCTGGAATGTTTATATTATGAATTATTACAGACTGGATTAAATGCAGTAAAGCAAAAACCACTTCCTCTTGTCTACAAGGAGGTTAAACTTGATATAGGGTACCGGATCGATTTATTGGTTGAGGGCAATATTATCGTTGAAACAAAATCTGTAGATGCTTTAAATGAAATTCATTTATCACAAATACTAACTTACCTGCGACTGTCCGGGTGCCAACTGGGATTATTGGCTAATTTTAACGTTGTCCATTTGAAAGATGGAATTAGAAGGGTAATTCTTTGATCCTTAGAGTCCCTTCGTGCCCGACTTAGCGTCCCTTTGTGGTTAAAGTGTCATATGGAGGCGATCAGTTCCGTCATTATCGTCGTCATCCGGGCTTCAGCCTTTTCGGCCTCCTTTTGCACCATTTCATGAGTTATATATTCAATCTTGCCCTCGACCCCAAGGTCCGATATTATGCTGACCGCAAAGCATGGAAGCCCCATGTGCCTTGCCACAATAACCTCCGGAACAGTCGACATTCCTACCGAGTCGGCACCTATGGTACGAAAGTACTTGTATTCGGCCGGAGTCTCAAACGTAGGACCGGTTGTTGCAAGGTAAATCCCTTTCTGAATCCGGATATTATTCTTAAAAGCTATTTCTGACGCTTTATCGATGAGGCCCTTGTCGTAAGCTTCACTCATGTCGGGGAACCTGGGACCGATCCTGTCGTCGTTCCTGCCAATCAGGGGATTTGGCATCAGGTT
>CAZTDW010000091.1:0-14859 GCA_964611835.1 uncultured Rikenellaceae bacterium
TCCCTTTCCGTTAACACCTTTGGCAAGCTTTACCCTTCCCATTGCATTGACCTGAATATTATTCGGGGAAGCATCTCTTAATGCTACGATTTTCTCACTGATGCCGGTGCTTACAAAATCCCATATTGCCCCGCCCATGCTCCGGGGGTTGCTGTAGAAAAGCTTCCAGTAATCATCGAGGCCACCTCCTCCGTTACCTGTAACGGCCAGGTATTCATCAAGAAATGACGGCCTGGGATCTTCATCTGCAGGGATATTGTAAACACGTGTAAGCAGTTCGCTTATCCTGGGATATCGCGGACCGATTATATCCTCGCATTTATGGCTGAAAGCATTTCCACCGTACATCCATGAGCGTGTGCGGTCATACTTTTTGCCTTCATCGATAACTGCGCAGATATTGTCCCCCTCGCCGCTCTCATTTCCGGCACTCCATAATAGCACCGAAGGATGGTTCCTGTCGCGCAAAACCATTTTGCGGGCTCTCTCACGATACATTCCCTCCCAGGCCCTGTCGGATGAGAGGTATTCGGTGGCATGGGCCTCATCCCCGGTTTCATCGATGATATACAATCCATACTCATCGGCAAGATCAAGATATTTATTAACAGGAGGATAGTGCGAAGTACGGACGCAGTTGATATTGAACTGCTTAAGAAGAGACATATCCTTTCTTATGGTTGCCTCATCCATGGTATGCCCCGACACCGGATGCTGCATATGGCTGTTAATGCCATTAAGCTTGACAGGCTTCCCATTGAGATAAAAAACCTGGTCCTTTATTTCAGTCTCACGGAATCCTATCCGGCCTGAGATTGCCTCTAAAATCTTTCCGTCCTGGCTGATGAGTTCAAATGCAAGAAGGTAAAGATCAGGGCTCTCAGCTGACCATTTTAAAGGATTTTCAACCGTTCCCGATAAATTCAGGGTAATATCTCCACCGGGAGGGACGGAAAACGGCTCTCCTGTTAATGATTTAACAATACGCTTTTCAGAATCATACAGTGTGCTTTTCAGGGTGAAGTTTTGTGCAGGCTGCTGAGAATAATTCTTTATGGTAACAGAAAGGTCAAGCCTGGCATCCGTATATGTTTCATCAAGATCGGTAATTGCAAACCAGTCGAAGATATGGATCCCGGGAGCGGCAAAAAGCCAGACATCGTCAAAGATACCTGATAGCCGCCAGTAATCCTGATCCTCAAGATAATAACCATCGGAATACTTATAAACGGCAACCGCAACCGTATTTTTCCCCGGCCGCAGATATCGGGTAATTCTGTACTCAGCAGGTTCCTGGCCTCCTTCATTATAGCCAACTTCATTTCCGTTTACCCAGACAAAGGAAGCTGAGGCAGTCTTTTCCATACGCAGAAAGATCTCCCGGTCTTTCCATGATCCGGGCAGAATGAATGATCTCCTGTATATTCCGGTTGGGTTATATTCGCGTGGGATTTGAGGTGGATCCGGACGGAATGGTGTAGAGACATTCCTGAAAAGCGGGTCTCCGAAACCTTTCATCTCCCAGTTGGAGGGAACTCTGATAGTGTCCCATTTCCTGTCGTTATAATTTACTTTATGAAATCCTTCAGGAATCCCGTCAGGAGTATCGGAATATAAAAATCTCCACAATCCATTCAATGACAAATAATAAGGACTGCCTTCCGGTTTTCCGGCCAGAGCCTCAGCAGTACTGTTGTAAGGGATCAGAGGGGTATGGCCTTCCTCCTGGTTAAGTTCAAAAACAGCAGGGTTCTCAAGGAAGTCATAAATATCAACAGGGAACCTGCCGGTCTGCGAAAAGCAGATAATACCCGAGAGCCACATCAATCCGGAAACAATTAATAATTTTCTCATATTAATCCTTTTTACTTGATTCAATGGACTTTACCTGCACCGGATTGTTGCACTGCCGGTCAGTGCCTGTCTAATTACCTGCCACGTTGTAAACCATCAGGGATTTGCCGTGCCTGACATAGAGCCTTTTGTTATGAAGAACCAGATGGGCCCAGTGCGGACCCTGTCCCATTGGCACTGCAAACTGACTGATAATATTGAATCCCGCAGCCTGGGGTTCGACAAGCGCAACCTGTCCCCGTTCGCTATACAGGTAAAGAAGTCCGTCGTTAGCAATGATATTTGCGGGAGCAAGCTGTGAGATCTTATACAGAGTCTTACCAGTCAGCCAGTCAAGACAGTAGAATCCCCTGTGAAAATCTCCTGTCCCGTAGATCTTTCCGTCGAGGACCACAAATCCTCCTATTTTCGGGTCCATATCGCTGTTTTTCCAGACAGTGGAGACTGAAGATCCGTCGGCAGACAGTTTCAGCATCACGCCACCCACCCCGTATCCGACGGTACAATAAAGATAACCGTTTACATATGCAGGAACATTTGGATGAATGCTGTACTGGTTAACGAGTTCGGACTTCCATAGCACGGATCCGTTGGAAGCATCAATACCGGTTATCGATCTTTCCATATGGGTCACCAGCAGTTTTCTGCCGGAAAGTTTAATCAGCAATGGTGAGCTATAGCCAGATATTTCGCCCGTACCTTTGTTTTTCCAGATTATTTTGCCTGTATTCCTGTCGAGGGCAACGATATTGGCATCACGGCCTCCCGGTACGCAATAAATTACGTTGCCGTCATAAACAAGATTCTCCACTATGCCCCATTCCGTGTTCCTGGCATCATATTGTTTCATGAAATCAATCGACCATATGGTTTTTCCGTCAGAGGTACTCATGCAGACAAGTTTCCCGAAAGCCGAGATCAGGTAAAGCTTATCCCCAATTACAAGGGGAGTTGCGCGTGTTCCCACATGGCTGCCGTTCCAGTCCTTTCCATATTCTTTCTTCCAGAGAAGCTTCCCCTGGTGATCAAGAGCATAGACAAAACCAGTCTCTCCTGTCAGTCCCGTAATATATACCCCTGAAGAGGTCACAGCCGCTGACCCGAAACCGTCGCCCAGATTGTCGAAATGCCACAACATTTTTGGGCCGGGAGCAGGCCATTTTTTCATCAGGCCGGTCTCATTATACACGCCTGAGCGTGACGGTCCCCTCCATTGTGAGATATCCTGGGCGCTTATGTCAATGCATAGCGCAACTATAGCCAATACATAAATAAGTCTTTTCATACAAACATTTTTAATTCTTACAAGCTTCAAATATAATAACTTGAAAAGATCTTCAAAGCATCCAACGGATCCGCCATGCACTTTCCTTTAGTTCCTTTCAGTAATAGGTCATCATTTCCCGGTAATGTTCAATGATGCCACGTAAAAATCAGGATCCACAATAATTTCTGCATTGATCACTCCAAGATCCATAGAGTTATAATTTACCGAGGGATTAACTGTCAATGCTTTACCCGAAACGAATATCCTGACAGGCATTTTGAAATCAGGCACGCAATTCGCCCATCTGAAATTAAGCCTGCTTCCCTGAACATAATATTCAAAAACCGGGATGCGGATGTCTCTGAGGTACTGGTCAAAGAATGGTTTCAGGTCAAGTCCGGTCATTGAACCCAGGTATTCCTCTATCTGTGATCCTTTAACGACCTGATGGTAAAATTTCTGGTTCAATCCCCTCAGGATGCTTCTCCACTTCTCATCATCATCAATTATCTGACGAAGAGTATGGAGCATACTGCCTCCCTTATAATACATATCGCCCGAACCAGTGAAATTGACATCATAAATACCGGTTATTATCCTGTTGTTCTGGATCCTCTTGCGGCATCCCAGAATATATTCGCTTGCAGCTTCCTTTCCGAAATAATATTCGAGGAAAAGGCTCTCTGAGTAATTGGTAAAGCTTTCGTGAATCCACATATCGGCTGCATCTTCATTCGTAATGCTGTTTCCGAACCATTCATGTCCTGATTCATGGATTATGATGAAATCGAATTTGTCACCCCATCCTGTGCCACTGAGATCCTCCCCCTTGTATCCGTTCCGGTATCCGTTCCCGTACGTCACCGAGCTCTGATGCTCCATTCCCAGATAGGGGGCTTCGACCAGCTTGTAGCCATCTTCATAGAATGGATAGGGGCCAAACCAATGTTCAAATGCCCTGAGCATTTTTCCAGCCTGCTTAAACTGAGTCTTTGCCTTTTCAAGGTTCTCCCTGAGGACATAGTAATCACAATCGAGCCTGCCCTTTTCGCCCTGAAAAATTTCGGAGAAATGTGCATAGTCGGCTATATTTATGTTGACTCCGTAGTTATTTATCGGGTTGGCTACAAACCAGTTAAATGTGGCAGTCCTGTTCCTGTTCTTTTTCATGCTTCTAAGCCGCCCGTTGGATACATTCATCAGTCCTGCCGGGACCGTTACGCTTATCAGCATGCTGTCGGGTTCATCGTAATTATGATCTTTGCATGGCCACCAGAGGCTCGCACCGTCACCCTGGCAGGAAGAGGCTATAAAAGGCTTGCCGTTACTGTCTTTATTCCATGTGATGCCTCCCTTCCATGGAGGTCTCTCAGATATCCTTGGTCTGCCTCCAAAGTCAAGCACTACTGAACGTGTCTCGCCTGCTTTCTGCTCTTCTGCCAGCCTGATCCAGTAAACATTGCTTTCCCGGTGAAAATCAAGCGACCTGCCGTTCTGCCGGACTTTGGTTATAATCATTGGTTCCTGCAGGTCGATCTGCATCAGGCCGGAGGTATGAAGCACAGTATAAAACACGGTATTGATTCCGAATATGGTGCTGTCGGAGGGATTTACGCTTATGTCAAGATGATAATAATTAAGGTCCCACCATGATCTTTCAGGAGTTTTTGATCCTCGAAGGGTATCCTGGCGGGTAAAAGACCTGAAGGATGGAGGGATGAACTGGGAATTCAGGCAATTAAATGATATCAGGAAGAAGGCAACAGGAATCAGGAATTTTTTCATAAAACAGATCAAATAAAACAGGATGTGCCAAATGTATAAAAAAGAGTCTATTCAGATGTTCTCTTTTTCCGTCAATCAGGATAAAAATGGAAAAGAGCAGTTATTCAAAAGAGACTAAACATCAGGTATTCGATTATTTTAAAAAGTAATTAAAGCATCTAAGGGAGATCGGAAGGCCGTAATATTTTATAATTTTCCTGTAAAATTTGCAACATTTTCATATTATGCATGTCTTTATTGCATATTCCCCGAAAAGCCTATGCGCTGTTATCTGACCAAAACATATCATTCCACAACAAAACAATCTTTTTAAATCTTTAAATTATGAGTTTTAACCGCCGCGAATTTTTGAGGGTAAGCGGAATTACGGCTGCCGGTTCTCTGGTTGTACCTCCATTCATTTATTCCTGTAACAGGATAAGGCTTTCCGACAGTGCGGAGAGTTATTTTAATCATTTTGAGGTTACCCCGGAGCTTATGCAGAAAGTGATATCTGCCGCCATGGAGAAAGGAGCTGATTATGCAGATCTTTTCTTTGAACACACTCTTGCAAACTACAGTGCTCTGGAAGATGGCAAGGTGAACAGTTCTTATTCCAATATTGATTTTGGAGTAGGGATAAGGGTATTGAAAAGAGAGCAGACAGGTTATGCTTATTCCGAGAATCTGATGCCTGATGCCATGATCAAAGCTGCCCGAACTGCAGCAAATATAGCAGACAGCTCAGGCAAATACTCTCCCGTGAGCATAAATGAGTATACAACTCCGAATTACTATCCGGTAAAAACATCGTGGGAAGAAATATCAGTGAAAGATAAAATACCATTCATACAGAGGATGAATGATAACATATTCGCTGCTGACAAACGTGTTACCAAGGTTAATGCCGTACTTGGCGATTCTGCTTCGTATGTACTCTTCTGCAATTCGGATGGCCTGATTGCATGGGATTACAGGCCTATGGTCCTGTTGTACGGAATTTGTATTATGGAACAGAATGGCCAGATCGAGAACTTCTTTGTCGGCAGGTCACACAGAATGGGATATGAATTCCTTACCAATGAACTTGTTGATGAGCTTTCAAAATCAGTTGTAGAAAAGACTTCGCTTCTGTTCACGGCAGGAAAACCGAAAGCCGGTGAAATGGAAGTAGTGATGGGTGCCGGCGAATCGGGCATTCTGCTTCATGAGGCCATTGGTCACGCTTTCGAGGCAGACTTCAACAGAAAGAATCTTTCAATATTCTCCGACAAGATGGGCACCAGGATTGCCGAAGACTTCGTAAAGATAGTTGACGACGGAACTCTTCAGGGAAAGAGGGGCGCACTGAATATCGACGATGAAGGGAATCCTTCAGAAAAAACAGTGATCGTTGAAAACGGAATACTGACTAGTTATCTGCACGACAGGATAAGCTCGGCTTACTATAAGGTAAAGCCGACAGGTAACGGGAGAAGGCAGGATTTCAGGAATATTCCCATTCCAAGGATGAGATGCACCTATATGGAGAACGGGCCGCACAAGAGAGATGAGATCATAGCAAGCGTCAAAAACGGAGTTTACGTGGAAAGTTTCAGCAATGGTGAGGTCAACATAGGGCAGGGAGATTTTACATTTTATGTCAAATTCGGCTATCTTATTGAGAATGGAAAACTTACCAGACCAATCAAGGATTTCAACATAATTGGCAACGGCCCACAGGCTCTTTCCGATATTGTGATGGCAGCTGATGACCTTGTTATTGACAATGGATTATGGACATGCGGAAAAGACGGGCAGGGAGCTCCGAATTCAATGGGGATACCAACCGTAAAAATCAAAAAACTCAATGTTGGCGGAGTCAACTCATGATAAACAAGTAATATCTGAATTATGAATATTAACGAAAAATACAATATAGCAGACCTTGTGGTTGAACATGGTCTCAAAAAAGGCGCGGACCAGATATCGGTTTCCTTATATGAGAACCGCAGTACCAATATCGAAATACGTGATCAGAAAATTGATACCCTCAAGGAGTCGAATCAGAACGGTTTGTCAATAGACTTGTATGTTGACAAAAAGTATTCATCACATTCGACGAACAGGTTGAAAAAGGAGGAGCTTCTCAGATTCGTTGAAGAAGCCATTGCTTCAACAAGGTTTCTTGCAGAAGATGAATACAGGTCGCTTCCCGACCCTGATCTGTACTATAAAGGCGGAGGTCCGGACCTGAATGTTTTTGATCCGTCGGTTGACACGTTGGATGCAAAGAAAAAAATTGATCTTGTCACCCAGGCCCTGAATGAGGCATATAAGAAGGATGAACGGATAATCTCGGTCATCTCCAATTATTTTGACAGCATACAGAACGGGATAAGGGTTACGAGCAATGGTTTCAGGGGCGATTCAAAGGGTACGAACATGGGCATGTATGTAAGTGTATCGGTCAAAAGCGACACAGGACGCCCTTCGGACTACTGGTTCGAAAACTCAGTATTTTTTGACAGACTGAAGACGACAGGGATCGGCCAAAAGGCCCTTGAAAGGACCCTGCAAAAAATCGATCCGAAAAAGATTGCCTCAGGCAAATATAAGGTAATCATAGAGAACAGGACGGCTGGGAGGATTGCCAATCCCCTTTATGATGCCCTTACAGGTTCCAGCATTTACCAGAAGCAATCATTTCTCATAGGCAAGCAAAACAAGCAGGTCACATCTCCTATTCTTACTATAAATGATGATCCTTTAATACCATCAGCTCCCGGATCAAGGCTTTTTGACAACGAGGGTCTGGCCGCGGTAAAAAGGCCGGTTATCGAAAACGGGGTCCTCAGGAATTATTACATTGACAATTACTACGGCAGGAAGCTCGATATGAGGCCAACTTCAGGGAGCTTATCAAATGTTGTTTTCAGTTCCGGGGAACGCAATGCTGAGGAAATGATCAGATCGCTCAAAAAAGGTGTTTTCATTACCGGATTCATCGGAGGTAACTGCAACGGGTCGACAGGTGATTTCTCTTATGGATTTGAAGGATTCCTTATTGAAGACGGACAGATTGTGCATCCTGTAAATGAAATGAATATTTCGGGGAACATGAATCAGTTCTGGTTCAATCTGGTTGAGCTTGGAAGCGACCTTCAGGAAAACAGCACATTGAGAATACCGTCGCTGATGTTCGATGATATAGATCTCAGCGGCATATAAGAGGCGACGGGCGACGGGCGACAGGCGAAGGCGACAGGTGACAGGTGAAGGCTTTGCAAGCCGAAGCTTCAGCGAAGGCTTGGCACAGGGCACAGGGCACAGGGCACAGGGCAGAGGGCGCTGACCAGATTTCAGTTGATGCGGCAGAGGTATTTGTCAGTCCGCAATATGATTGAATTCCTGACGAAGGCAGGTGTTGCCCATATCGGATTATTGAGCATGTTTCTGGCTATTATTTCCGGTTTCCGGCCAGGCCTGATTATTTCCGTTTCTCCCCTGACCGAGAAAAAGTAAATATTGCCGGCAGCATAAACCGGGGAGGCATTAAATTTTGACTTTTTCCTTTCCTTCCATATCTCATTCCCGGAGGAAGCTTCGATACACATCATATTATTCTCACTGTCAACGGTATAAATCAGACCGTCCCTGACCACCGGTGTAAGCAGCTGGAGTGGCGGAGTTCTTTTTCTCCAGAGGATATTGGTTTTTGTAATATCCCCTTTTCCATCGGGATTAACGGCCAGGAGCTCGGAAAAATCACCTTTCTCTTTGTCGACCATAAAACCGGTATAGAAATAAACTATGTCCTTTTCACTGAATGGCATCGCAATAGTCGATTCAGCACCTCTTACTACTCTCCATATTTCCTTTCCTGTTAATGGTTCATATGCTATGCATACCGCTGCACCGTTTGAAATAAGCATGTCACGGCCCCTGACTGTAAGGATAAGCGGAGTGACGTAGGCTTTGGTACCGATCTGAGGCAGCGGAACATAAGGTTCTGCAGGCCGGTCTGTCTGCCAGACCGTCTTTCCGGTGTGCTTATCCAGAGCTGTTATAAAACGGACATCTGTTCCTTCAAAATGCAGGATCAGGAGATCCTTATACAGTACCGGCGATGATCCTGGTCCCTGTACATGTTTGCATTTCAGATCAGTCCTTTTCCATCTGACAGCCCCGTCGGATGTATTGATACAGGCAGTGCCGAGGCTTCCGAAATGAACATACACAGAGCCTTTCTCAATGCAGGGGGTTGGAGTGGCATAAGAATTAAAATCATGTTTGCCGGGAATATCTGAAGGAGTGAATACTTTAATATCATGAATTATTTTCCCGGTGGTATAATCGACGCACACTGCGAACAATTCTGATCCATCCCCGGCAGCAGTGGTTATCCATACCTGGTTGCCATAAACCACTGGTGATGACCATCCTTTGCCATGGATATCGGTTTTCCAGGCAATTCCGTTTTCGGCGTCCCATTTTAACGGCGCTTTTGCCGTAGCTGATATTCCGCTTAGATCGCTACCCCTGAAGTGGGTCCAGTTTTCCTGTGAATATCCAGTCAAAGGAAAAGACATAAGAATAGCCAGAAAAGCCCGGATTAGGCATAAATATGCTTTATTCATTTATTTTAGTTTAATGGTTTTCTCTTTTTTCCAAGCCAATTGAGCGCGTCGAGTATCAGCTTATTCTGTACGCCATTATCAAAGGTAAATGACAGCTCCTTGTTTGTCTTATTCTCATAATCAATATCATTATGACCCATATTGAGGTATATCATCCTGTAATTTCTGTTTGTCCATACCACCGGGTAAAATCCGCTGTGCCATATTTCATGGAGCTTTGGTCCTGTACCAAGGGGAAAGCTTGAAGAATCGATCGAAACCAGGATGTCAATATCAGGATTAAGCTTCAGGTCTTTCTCCCATCTGTACCACTCGTTTGGTGAAGCTATGAAGGTTTCCGGCATGTTCTGTGTGGCCGGGTGATGGCGGTTTTCCACACGAAGCACTGCTGATGTCGGACGCCATGTATTGCTTAAATACTGGCCCGACCCCAGAAAGTGGTTGTGATACCAGTCCCAGTCCTGGGGATAAGCGCTGGGCGTGAGGGCAAAAGCTGCAAAATGGAATCCCATCCATGCACCTCCATTTTCCATGTAGTTCCTGAACACCTCCCGCTGGAAGGCTGAATCAGGCCTGGAGTCAAGAAAAACAATGACATCATAACGTAAAACAGTGTCGGGATTCAGGTTATTCCAGTTATTTGTTGACACATATGAAAAGCCGTTTTCCTGGGCTATACCTGAGAACCATTGGTCGGCTTCTTTAACAAAACTAATATGTGCCTGATCATGTTCCCCGTCGTGAAATGCCAGAATCCTGAATTCTGATAGCCTGCCTCCCTGAGTACAGGTACAAAATAAAGCCATCATCAGAATAAGAGTCACAACAAGATGAAATGAGCCGGTTTTATTTTTCATGCAGGTTTCAGATATAAGAAATAATACTACTCAGTATGAAGTGAATTAACAAAAGTAGAAGTTTTTTCCTAAAAGACCAGTATCAGGATCTGTGCAACGAATATCCTCAGGAACATAGTAAGCGGATAAACTGTTGCATAAGCAATTGACGGGGCTTCCGACTGGGTGATATTGTTGGCAAATGCAAGGGCCGGAGGATCTGTCATGCTTCCGGAAAGAAGGCCGCATATTTCAAGGAAGTTCTTTTTGAGAACGATCCGGGTTAAAAAGCCGATAATCAGCAAGGGCAACAGGGTGATAAGGGCCCCGTACCCCATCCATAATAATCCTTCGCCGGAAGTAAGGGCAGGAATGAAACGTTCTCCCGATGCCAGTCCCACGCTTGCAAGGAACAGGGTAATGCCCACTTCGCGCAGCATCAGATTTGCGCTTGTGGTTGTGTATGATATCAGTGAAAGCCGGTAGCCATACTTGCTTACCAGAATTGCAACTATCAAAGGCCCTCCGGCCAGTCCCAGTCTTAGAGGATGGGCAACACCCGGTATATTGACGGGGATGCTTCCAAGGATAACTCCAAGAAGTATACCTGTAAACAAAGGGATGATATTTGGTTCTTTGAGTCGCTTCAATGAGTTGCCAAGCTGTACGGTCACCTTCATAACTGATTTTTCATCACCCACAACCGTAAGCCTGTCGCCCATCTGCAACCTGAGCCCCGGAGAGGCAATGAACTCTATACCCGACCGGTAAACCCTTGTTATATTAATATTATAAAGCGTCCTTAATTTCAGTGATCCCAGGGTTTTGCCGAAAACATCACTGTTGGTCACAATAATCCTGCGTGATATCAGCTCTCCCGGCCCCGAAGAAAGATCCATACTGCTGACAGTGCCAAATCTGCTCACGACTTCTTCCATCAATGATTTCTGAGCCACAACAAGGAGGATATCATTTTCATGGATTACCGTTTCGGAATTAGCCGGGTGAAGGTCTCCCCCGTGCAATACCCTTGAAATGACTATGCCGGGTTTGAGTGATTTTGAGATCTCAAGGATGGATTTGTCGAACACTTCAGGATTTCTGACCAGTATGCTTACTTTTTCGGGCATTTCCTCGGAAGGATGCTGTTCCTCCTCAAATGCCGCAGTTTCCTGTTTAAGGTCGATGTGAAAGATTCTTTTTATCAATATCATCGACAGGATAATACCCAGTACTCCAAAAGGATATGCCACAGCATACCCAAGGCTGATCTCAGGTATTTCAGCGCCGGGAGTATTCTCCATCATTTGGGAAAGGGCGGTCTGGGCAGCTCCAAGTCCGGGAGTATTTGTGACCGCACCTGACATGACCCCTGCAAGCATCGGCATCGGAGTCCCTGTTAAATAATGAATTGATATTGTTGTTGCTCCTCCAAGGGTAACGATAAGAAGAGCCATAAGATTAAGTGACAGTCCACCTTTCCTGAAGGATGAGAAGAATCCTGGTCCTACCTGAAGCCCGATTGAAAAAACGAACAGGATCAATCCGAAATCACGCAGGAATTCAAGGACCTGATGGTTGGCGGTAAATCCAAAATGACCAAGAGTTATTCCGGCAAATAAAACAAATGTTATTCCGAGCGACACCCCGAATATCTTCCTCTTTCCGAGGAAGACGCCGGCGGCAATGATCACACTGTATATCAGAACAGTATGAGCAACCGTATCTTTCCAGAGGAGATCATTCAACCATTCCACCTGCGATTATTTTTTTTGTTTTTGAATATTTTTCTCAGTACCGACCTTATTCTTCTTTCGATCTCTTCTCCCCTTTGGTCATAAGTTCGCTTCCGGGGTTCAAAAATATCAATAAAGATGTCAAAAAAGTTCTTATCCCTGAAATCGGGACAATCCAGAGCGTATTCCAGGTCAGGGGGCAGATCGGGAAAAGGAGCGATAAATCTTTCATTAAGGTTTCTGTCGTTCCGGATCTTTTTCAGTGTGAGTGCCACCAATGGCAGGGCCAGAGCACTTCCGGAGCCATATGCCCCGTTATTGAAATGGATTGCCGGGGTGGAAGCGCCAGCTCTTGCTACAATTACAAGCCTGGGATTGAATACTGCAAACCATGCATCGGCATAATTCTGGGAAGTCCCTGTCTTTCCTGCCAGCGGGATATCAATGCCATAAATATTGCCTAGTGAAGTGCCCGTACCTTCTCTAATGGCTTTTTGAAGCATAGCTCTCATAAGCAGGCTTGTTCTTTCGCTTATTATCCTCTCAGGGATACCGGTATCGTTGCCGTAAATCAGTTCGCCCCCGGCTGTTTTTACGGAGTAAATGCACCTGGGGGTTATGAGAAAACCACCGTTTGAGAATGCTGAGTATGCCGACGAGACCTCCAGAATGTTTGCTTCTGCAGTACCCATTGCCAGCGAAGGAGTATTGTCAAGTTCAAAGGAGAAGCCCATTCGTCTCCACATCGAGTCTGTTTTTTCAAAGCCAAGCTCGATGAACAGACTGTAAGTGGGTATGTTCATTGACTGGGCCAGAGCACCTGCCAGTGAGTATTTTCCCCCGTAGGTATGATCATAGTTCTCCGGACTCCAGTCCTTGAAATCGGAAAGGATAACTGAATCATTGTCAAGGTAATGGCATGGTTCCATGCCTTCCTCGAGGGCGGCTGCATAAAGGACAGGTTTAAATACCGATGCCAGCTGCCTGCGTGCAAGTATCTGATCATAAGGTTGTGTTTTGAAATCAATTCCTCCGACCCATGCTTTAATTTCTCCTGTGACAGGATCAACTGCAATCAATCCGGCATGGAGAGTGGTCAGTGCTTTTCTGAGGCTGTCTGCAACACTTAGGGAATCGATCCTGTTGCCACCCCGGTCGAAGAATTCCTGAACTATTATCTCTTCAGCTCTTGAATTAAGCTGAAGCCTCTCCAGCTCCTTTTTCAATGTCTGATCAAGGTAATTTCTCCCCGGCTGGCTCTGGTATTGCTTATCCAGCCTGGTTTGCATCACTGGCAGATGTTCCTGAAAGGAACGCGCAGCATATCCCTGAAGTGCCAGGTTAAGTGTTGTCCTGATCACCAATCCGTCGTTTTCAGGATCCCATTGCCTGCCGGTACGGGATTCAATGTCTGACAAAATACTCTTCAGCTCGTTCCTTACCCTCACAAGAAAATAGTCGGCGGGGCCTCCGGGTCCGGATTTTTTGTAATTGAGCACCAGTGGAAGGCTGGAAATTGAATCAATCTCCGACGAGCCCAGAAATCCGTACTTTCCCATCTGCTGCAGAACGACATTTCTCCTGCTCAATGCATTATCGGGATGAAGGCGGGGATTGTAGAATGTGTTTGCCTTGAGCATCCCGATAAGAGTGGCCGACTCTTCTATGCTGAGCAATTCAGTGCTCTTTCCAAAAAACCTGTAGGATGCCGATTCAATACCGTAAACATTTTCTCCGAAAGACACGGTATTGAGGTAAAGGGTAAGGATTTCCTGTTTCCTGTAAGTTCTCTCTATTCGACGTGCAAGGCGCATCTCCCTGAGCTTGCTGGTGACCACCGGCATAAGGCCTTTTTTTCTCCTGCCGTACATGTTTTTTGCCAGCTGCTGGGTAATGGTGCTTCCGCCTCCTGAGCTCCGGTCGCGGAAAAGAATGGTCTTCACAAGAACCCTTATCATACTTCGCAGGTCATTCCCTTTATGTTCAAAAAACCTGATATCCTCAGTTGCAATCAGGGCATTCCTGATATGACCGGGAATCTGGTCATAGGAAATGTTGGTCCTCTCCTCGGAGAAAAATTTGCCAATCAGTTCATTTTCCTCGGAGAGGACCAGCGAAGCTGTTGCATTTTTATAGTTAAGCAGTTCTTCCCTGTCAGGCAGATGGCCACAGGAAGAAAGTATTATCAGAATGGCAGCCAGCGGTGGTGATATTCTGATTTTCAGATTTCCCGTATGATATTTCATCGATAGTATCAATAACAGATACCCACCACTGAAATTAAAAATACAATACTAGATGTTTACCGCAATTGTTAAAAAAAGCGATCGTCCGTATCCGTTAATGCCTGAACCATGGTATCTGTAATCCTTGTTCAAAATGTTCCTCAGGCTAATGTCCACATCAACAAATTTAAATGAATATCCTGTATTAAAGTTAAAGATATTCCATCCGGGTGTTCCTCCGTCAGGGATCCGGTTGTCGTCGATATCTCCCTGAGCCAGCCTTGACTGTTTTGAAGCAGCCAGCCATTCGAGGCCAAACAGGTATTCCATGAGGTTGTATTCAACAGCCAGCCTCCCGAAAAGCGGTGGAATACGTCTTAACGGCTCATCATTGGTTATGTTCTGACCGTAAGTATAAGTTAAGGCACTCTGGATGACAAATGAAGATCCCGCATAAAGATCCAATGAAGTTTCCACCCCCTGAATAAAAGCCCTGTCGCTGTTTTCTTTCTGATACAGCGGATATCCTTCTATTGTCTGGTTTTCAACTCTCTTACG
>CAZTDW010000092.1:0-14684 GCA_964611835.1 uncultured Rikenellaceae bacterium
TGCGGTTTCTGTCCCTGTAAATAAGTGCCAGATGGTATTTTATCAACCAGTCATCCTGGGATTTAAGCAACTTCTCCAGCACCACACCTGTTTCGGACCTGAAAGGGAATGAGAAATCAGGATTTATTCCTTTAAGTTCCGCCTTTGTGCCGGTCAGATATGCCCTCCAGTACTCTTTCTCGGGAATCGCAGGAAGCAGGGAGAGAACTTTTTCAGCCTCATCGCGGCACCCTGAGTTATAATACCAGACTGCCATTTCCATCAGTGTTTCATTGGGCAGCTCATTTCTCAGAAGGGCAAAGAAGTTCTTTTTTGCTTCTTCGGTATTGTCAGTAAGGTATTTCTCAAAACGGGCAAAGTGGTTGAGTGGATCATGGGAAAGAAGTGTCCCTAGTGTTTCACTGGCCTTTTCATAGTTTTTCTGATGCCTTAAAATGACAGCCTGAAGCTGGAGGGCATCAATGTTGAAACGGTTGAAGTCAATTGCCCTCAGGGCGTAATGGAGAGCCTTTCTGTAATTCCTTTCACTCAGATATATCCTTGCCAGTCCGGTATAGGCAGCACTGCGGTATTCTACCGACATTGATGCAATATCAAATCCGTCTTTGGCATCGGTAATTTTGTCATTGGCAAGATTTATAAGTCCGTAATAATAATTGGCTGCTCCGTCATGAGTATCGATGCTCAATGCTTTTTTCGCCAGGTCAAGTGCCTGAGGAAACATCAGGTTACGGTATTTTAATTCGGCCATCTTGATTAATGCAGGCAGGAAATTATGATCCTTTTCAAGTGAAGCTTTAAGCTTTGTTTCCGCCAGCGGATACATCTTCTGATCCATGGCTTCCTTACCCTGCACATATAACCCATAGGTGCTGTTCCAGTCGAAATCCTGCGGGGCTTCAACCGGCCTGGAAAGCACATTATATTCAGGGTCAGTACTGTAGGACAATAAATTCGTCCCAAGCGACACACACAGGTTTTTCTCGTTACCATTGAACCTGACCGAATCCACAAATGTTTTCAATGGATGTAATTTCACTTTTTTACTGTAGATGGTCTTTTCACCCTCCCTAACTTCAAGAGTTTCATCAAGTGACTGAACCGGACTGATGTACAATTTAAGGAATCCATTTTCTACCTTTATGTTAAGTGCACCATAATCACTCGCAGTTACGAATCCTCTTGTCTTGAGAACCGGGAAGAAATACTCAGTCCAGATATCAGTGGCATAGGGAGAAAAGCCAAGGTGCTTGAACGGAGTGAAGGTTGCGCTCTGACTGTTCTGGTTAAAAAGCCTTCCCGACTGCATTTCAACATATTGTCCGTCAGTATCTGTCAGCAGGTCCTCCCAGATCATGCCTTGCCTTGAGAGACCCCATATCCATATTTTCTTTCCGGCCTTGTCATCATGAGTACCATATCTTGCAATTCCAAACTCGTCGTCATGCCAGTATCCCCCGAAGAAATCAGCATACTTGCCGACAACATGATAGGATTTATATCCTCCGAAATTATTGGCTTCATAGAATGAAAGCTTTCTTCCAGTGGTTTCGTCAACCGGCCAGCTTGCATATTCACCTCCGTGGCCTATGTGGTGTGTACCAGGGAAAATGAATTCCAGGTTACCTGAGGATTTATAACCGCCGTTAAGCCAGTGATAGTAAGGCTGGCTGATGGGTGTTGAGTTGTACCAGAACGACCTGGTTATGAAGAATGCCTTGTCGGCAGGAAGCCTTATCTCAAGTCTCCAGTTGCTCCTGGTCAGCAGATCCAGAACACCAACGATGCAGCTTACACTTCCGTCACTGTTTTTCCTTACAAGGTAGTCGAGCGGAGTTGCACAATTCGGAGTATGACCTATTATACCGTAATTTAATTCAAGTCCTCCGCTGGTATATGGACCCCGCATGGCAATATCCCTGAATTTAATAGCCTTGTTGTCGTAGATAAATGACTGACCGGTTGATTTTTCAATTGCAGTCCATACCTTACCCCCTATCTCCGGAAGAATGATGACTTTAATAAAATCATTCTCCAGCTCGACCACTTTCCATGTTTTCTGCACCGGCCTGTCGGTGAAGCCATCATAGCGGAAGTACGGATAAAGTGATGTTGATACCGGGATCGGATTGGGATCCGAATAGGGATAAGTCGTATAAACCTTTTCATATTCCCTTACTGTTGCAGTCTGGGCATTCAGGATTATTGACGAAGAGCAGAATAACAGGATTAAGCAGATTATCATCTGACTGGTTTTTGTAAGCATAGCAGCAATTTTTTATATTTTTAAATTTGGATTATATTTTACTTTCCTGAAAACATCTGCTCATAATGAGCTGATGGTTCGAATATTCCTCCTCCCGTATTATAAAACTCATCATTCAGCTCATAAACGCCCCTGTTTACTTTCACCCATTCAGCATTTTTAGCGGGATGATAATCCAGCATTGCCTGCCAGTTTTTGTAATTCTGATGTCCGTTACTTTCAACAAGTCCGAGATTACCAAGTCCGGGGAAGGACTCAAGCCTGGCAGCGACATTTTTGTTCCATTCGATCAGGATGGGATTTACGGTAAGGTCGGCGCAGAAGCATGGCACCTTACGTTCATAGGCGGCCTGAGCTATTTTGAGTGTCATGCTGAGCGTTTTGGCAATCGCCTTGAGTGCTATCGCACCATATCCCATCTCGATTCTTTTTATGGCATCTTCGGCAGTGTGAGCGCTCTCATCTGAAGCAAGCCTTACGGGGATATCTCTGACATCCACTTCGATCTCTTCAGGGAAAGGTTCTTCGATGATGGCGATCTGGTCAAAGGCCCCTATGGCTTTTGCATGATCGAGCAGTTTAAGAAGTGCATCCTTTGATTCGTACCTGCCGTTGGCATCGAAATAATATGGCAGCTTGCCGTCTTTTGAGTATGTTGTCCTGATATTTCCAATAGCTTTATGGATAGCCGAAAGCCTTTCCTTATCCTTTTGAACCATTTCATCCTGTGTTCCGGGCTGGCCTATTTTTATCTTCATAAAAAAATAACCCTGATCAACAGCTTCCTTTATTTCATTAATGGGAATGGTGTATGCCATCAGCGGAATTCCTGCCACCTTTCTGTGCCTGTTCGATAATGCTGGTCTGTAAGCAACCGGTATCATATCGTCAAATGTCTTTATGTTATTCTCCCTTTTATAAAGGATCCAGGCGGCATTATCAGTTGCGACAAGTGCATTCAGGGCGAAGGTTTTTCTCAGTGACGGATTGGCTGTGATCTTTTTTCCATACTCATATATCTCAGGATAAAGTGAATCAAGCATATCTACCGGGCTTGAAAAGCTTTGTCCGTTCATGATCTGGAGTGCTCTTTCCGTCATGGCATACATCAGGGCATTGCCCCCGCTTTCGGAATGACCGGCAAAGACCGAGGCATCGGACCAAAGTACGCTTTGTGAGCACAAACCTATGCTATGCGTGCCAGAGTCACTCTCAAGAAAGGCAATGGATTGCCATATTTCCGACATATAGCCTCCTTTAAAACCGAAAGGACGGATTAGGGGCTCTCTCTCAAAATTTGCACTTACCCTTTTTATCCTTATTGTCCTGGGCGGCACAACTGATTCTCCGAGGATTGAATCAAACGGATTTGCCATTACAGCCGCTCCGGCTGCAGTCACTTTTGAAATGAATTCCCTCCTGGTTTGTTTCATCATTATTGGGTTAAAGTTTCCATGGACTCCTGTAATCGTAATGCAGAAGCTTGTTGGCAGCTTCACTGTTTGTGAACTTTTCCTTTGCCGGATCCCAGAGCAGCCTTTCCCGGGTCGCCAGTGCAATATTGGCAAGATGTGCAAATGATGTTGAGCGGTGTCCTTCTTCAAGGGTGCAGAATGGTTGTTTCCGGGTCCTTATGCAATCGAGGAAATTTCTGATAAGACCTGAGGTGCTGTCAGCGCTGCTGCCGTCGTCAAGGATCTGGCTCGAATTCTTGAACTCCTCCTCCTCGATCAGTTTGTTCCACGACTGGAACTGCCCCTTTGTGGCAGGAACTATTTTGTAACCCCTTTCATTGGCATATACATTGCCTTTTGTACCCCTGAGTTCAAGTTCGCCGTATGGAAAAAATTCACCGCTTGTGGCTTCATAGATAGAGAAAGTGATGATCTTTTTTGATGCAAATTCGAACGTCACCTGCATCGTATCGGGGATGTCTGCATCATGGTCGATGATATACTTTCCTCCGTGGGCTGTTATGACCGAAGGAGCAGTCTCTCCCATCAGCCAGCGTATAGCGTCCATATAATGTACTCCCCAGTTTCCCATCTGGCTTGAATAGTCGCCCCACCACCTGAACATATAGGGAGCTATATTATACTGGTACGGCCTGAAAGCACGTGGCCCAAGCCACATATCCCAGTTAAAATCTTTTGGAGGGTCTTCAGGCTTTAACCTGCCAATTCCGTCGGGAGCCATATTGCTGATCCTTGCCGCACGACCCACCGATACTTTTCCGATCTTACCTGCCGGGATCTCTTTTGCAAGTTTCTGAAATACAACGTTACCCCTTCGATTTAAACCCACAGCTACCACACGGCCGCTTCTGACCTGGGCTTCAACCATCTTTCTTCCTTCCACTATGGTGGCTGTAAGAGGCTTTTCAACATATATATCCTTGCCTGCGTCTACAGCATCAATTACCTGCAAAGCATGCCAATGGTCGGGAGTGGCAATACATACAGCATCAATTTCTTTGTTTTCAAGAAGTTTACGATAATCCCTGTAGAGAACGGGTGGTTTTGGAAACTTTTCGCCCATCACCGGTATCTGTCCGGGCATCACTGCAAGATATCGCCTGTCAACCTTGCTTCTGTCGCGCAAAAGGTATGGTTCATATACATCGCATAGTGCGGCAACCTCAACATCGGGCTGATCCATAAATAGTTTCAGCAGCTGGGATCCGCGATTGCCGACACCGATAAAACCCATTCTTATTTTATCGTTTGCTCCTCTGATCCTGTTGTAATCCATGGCATTAAGAGAAGCCGCACCCAGTGAAACACCCGCGCTCACCATTCCGGTTTTGTAAATGAATTCACGGCGTGTTGTTAATTCGTTCTTTTTCATTATAAAATCTTTTTAATTGATTTTCAGCAAGCGATCATAACTGATTAGTATGGGAAAAATAGTTATTTTTTCCGGGTTAACGCATTTTGAAAACAATTGAAAATCCTTACCATAGCTTGCATATAGTAAAGAAGGAAGCTGTATCAAAAGCTATTCGTTTTACCCCCTTCCCCCTAAAGGGGGTTTGCTAAGTAGCAGATAACCAACAATCATCCGCAGTGGTCCCGAAAACTTTCGGGACAGGGGTGGAATCGCAGGAGTGACTTTTGATACAGCTTCCTAGTCTTATTTCAGGATCGGCGTAAGGACCATATTCCTGTAGGAAACATTTCCATGATCACCCTGCAGATAAATGGGGCCGGAAGCAAACACGTCGGATTTTATTGCACCTCCTGTGGGTCCATATATCGGCTGGTTATCAATGATCTTTATTCCGTTGAGGATGACAGTTGCATGCCTGTCGCAGAGAGTTATATCCATTGTCTGCCACTGTCCCGCAGGTTTTTCAGCGCTTACTGTTGGCTTGATCCTGCTGTATATGGCACCCATATTATGTGAATCCAGGTCTCTTTTATAGGAATCCATAACCTGAACCTCATACATTCCACGAAGGTATACTCCGCTGTTATTTCCTGAAGGAACATTAACCTCCAGTTTCAGGTTGAAATCTTCAAATTCTTTTTCAGTCCTTAGGTTTCCGTAACTGACATGAGGAGCACCTTCTTTCTGAACCGGATCATTTACAAGCACTCCGTCGACGACCTTGAATCCGTTTGCCTGCTTTTCATTTATGAGTTTCCATCCTGTGAGATCCTTTCCATTGAAAAGTGTGATCGGTTCTCCAAACTTGACATTTGCAAGATCAGGTGCAGGTGGTACTGGAGGCAGTTTGGTCCCGGCAAAAGTGGTGGTGTCAACGCTGAGGCCGTTTGCACGTGGCGTCAGTAGTATACCATTTATCTTCTCTCCTTCACTTCTGATTTCCAGCCAACTGGTCACCATCTGTGTCTTAAGAGGAGTCCTGTTCTCATCAGCTTTTCTGACAACATTATTGGTCCTCTGTACAACCAGGTACTCGTCCTTTGCAAGGAATACGGATGATACCGGCAAAACACTTCCCCCACTCCACAAAATATCGGCATCAAGATAATTATCTTCCTGGCGTACCTCGAGCCAGCCGACTCCGCCTCCTTCAATATCTATGGTCCACTGACCAAGAAACTGGGATATTTCAGCTTTTGGAACAGGTACTTCCTTAATTTCAGTCTTGCATGAGTTGAATGCAACTAAGAACAATAATACCGCGGCAAATAGGAATTTTGATTTCATGTTTCAATTTTATAAAAGTTAACAGAATAGGTTTAGCTTTTAAAAATAGTAAATTATCCGTTAATGAGGTTTTAAATCAACCATAAAGATGTTTCTTTATGCGAATAAACCAAATAAAGTATTGATTTACAGGTCGTACAGGTGGTGCAGGTCGTGAAGGTGGTGCAGGTCGTGCAGGTCGTGCAGGTCGTGCAGGTCGTGCAGGTCGTTTTGTTAAGGGATATCTTGTTGGATTCTGAGTAATTCTCTGCTGTCAAGTCGTTTTTCGAGTATCCTGGAATAGAAAAGACCCTGCCGGATCTTATAATCTTCCCAGGATTTCTGGGCCCACGCAAGTGCATCTTCAAGCCTTCCGTTGATCTCATTGATTATTGCCATATTGTAAGCAGCTCTTCCCGCTACCTTTGATTTTGGATTTGTTGTCTCTGCCTCCCACAAAAGTCCTGCCTCATCCCATTTCCCTGTCTGGGCTTTACGTTTGGCTTTCTTGAAATTATCCGTGCCTTTTACAAAATAATCGCGGGTTACCCTCAATCTGTAAGGAAGCAAACGGTAAGCATAAGTGTGCCCCGCATTTCGGCTCACCTCCTTCACTCCGTCTTTTCTGCCTGAAAGGGCCTCCACGGCGGCAACGGGATTAATACCCCTGCCATGGAATACAAGTGATTCAGCAAAATTGAACTCATCAGGAAGTATTTTTGAAGCCGGGTCGTAGATCCTCCATCCTGTCTTTACTATTGTTTCCATTGCTGCATCATGCTCAATGCCGGGTATAGAACCAAGGGGCGTCTTAATATCAACCTCCCGGGTAGAGTAAGATATCCTTGTGTCGGTATCAAAACGCTCGAGGGCAAAAAGGGCATCCATCCCTGTTTCATTGCATATTCTGTCAACTATATCCCATGAAAGTGCCGGAGGCAGTTCCCCGATCCTCGATGCCCTGAAGTCAATTTCATTCAGGACCCTGACTTCTTCGAACCTGGAATTCTGATCAAGAGCTTCCGTGAGGCCTCTTATACTTTCAAGCGCCCCATCCCTGTCAAGGTCGGCGCCTTCTAGTGTCAGTACTTTTTCTATAATATCAGTAAGCTTTGTCTCATCCGTGGGAACGCTTCTGTTGATTATGCCTACTTTCTTTATGTCGGGAGAAATGGTTACAGGTGCAGGCTGTGTGGTATTGATGTACAGTTCATTCGTCTTGCATGAAACAAGAAGAATGAAAATGAGAATAAAGGGATACCGGTTCATAATCGCGTTTTAAATCATTGTTATCCTGATTAAAACGCAGAATATTTCATCGAATTATGCCAAGGCGTATATTCCTTATGGCAGCTGTTGTCCGCCATGATGTTATACCGAACGGTCGTGACAGTTCAACCTCAGGCCGCACAGAAAGCTTTTTCGTACCGATAGTGAAGTCTACAACAGGAACACTGTCAATACTGGCTTCAATTTTACCGTCTGCAACTTTCAGTCCAATGTGATACCAGGTGTCTTTCTGAAAAGACATAAGCCTGGTTGTCTCATTTTCAGATGCATCATAGCCGTTTATGCTGCTGAGGCCCACTACTGTGCCTCCCCATCCTCCGACAATGAATGTACATGGCATGTTACCCGCTGGAAACGTCATCCCGCAAAAGAAATCATTGCCTTCGACCCTCTTTGCTTCAAGAGTGACCTCATATCCGGAAACCGGGAAGTCCCCTTTCCATGTAATGCCCGTACAACCATCACCCATCCCGAGGATCACCGCATCTCCGGAAACGTAAACGGGTCCCTGCGGACCAAAATTTGTTATTTCCCAGCCATCAAGATCCTGACCGTTGAACAGAAAGCTGCTGTCTTTTGCCTCCGATATCTGTCTCTTTTCTTCAGAAGCTGCAGGTTTTTGCCTGCAGCCTCCCAGGAAAAGGGTCATGATCAGGCATGCGAGGATTGATTTAATCATAATATTCTGACCCATTATGCCATATCTTATTAATTGTTCACTTGTGATTACATACGACCATTATAATAAAAATTATTTACGTATGAAATAAATATCATAAATTTGAGGAGCTTATTCGCAAGACATATGCTGTACAACTGGACCCTCGAATACAAGATCAAGATCAACCGCTCCGGACTCTGTTAAATCCTTCCCGGATCAATCAATCATTTCTCCAGGTACTGTCAGTCACTGAGGGGCTGATATTATTCATTTTCAAATTAATTTATAAATACATACTTAATTCAATCATATGGAAAAACTGATTATTTCAGGTTCTGATCTAAAGATTAACGATGTAGTCAATGTAGCGCGTCACGGACAAAAGGTGGAGCTTCATCCTGATGCCAGGAAGAGGATCAACGAATGCAGGGCGATGCTCGAAAGGAAGATAGATGCGCATGAGATAATGTATGGTGTGAACACAGGGATTGGTGAATTCTCGGAGATCGTTCTGAATGACGATCAGATCAAGGATTTTCAGCGTTATCTGGTTTACAATCATGCAGCTGGGATCGGGGAACCTGCTTCTGAGGAGATTGTCAGGGGGGCCATGCTCGGCAGGATAAATGTTCATGCTCACGGCAACTCCGGTAACAGGTTGGAGATTACGGAAACCCTGGTTGAGATGCTGAACAGGGGTGTTACCCCTTATGTATGTCAGAAAGGATCTGTGGGAGCGTCAGGCGACCTTGCGCCAATGTCGCAGATTGCCCTGCTCCTTCTTGGAGAGGGAAAAGCATATTACAACGGGGAACTGCTTGACGGTGCAGAAGCGATGAAGAGGGCAGGCATAAATATTCCAGGGCTTCAGGCCAGAGACGGTCTGGCTGCCATTAACGGCTCAAACATGCTTACAGCAATGAGTGCCATCTGGCTTGTGGATGCCAATAACTGGCTGAAGCAGGCTGAGATAGCCGCTTCAATGTCGCTTGAGGCATTAAAAGCCAATATGAAACCCTACACGCCGCTTCTACATGAAGTCAGAGGATTCAGAGGTGCAGTACGCAGTGCCAGGGCAATAAACAAATGCATTTCCGGAGGTGACCTGATAGAAGGAAAGGTAAAATCAAAAGTACAGGATGCATACTCAATGAGGTCAACTCCCCAGGTTATCGGAGCTGCTCATGACATGCTTGCCTATGCCCGTTCTCAGGTTGAGATTGAACTTAATGGTGTGGGTGATAATCCGATCTTCTTCCCCGACAGGAATATCCAGTTGTCGGGCGCCAATTTTCAGGGAACCCCGGTATGCGTGCCAATGGATATGGCCGGTGCATGCATCACAATGGTCAGCGTGATGTCTGAAAGAAGAATGAACCGGCTCAATAATCAGTCACTGAGCGTCGGACTGCCGGATTTTCTGACAAAAGGGGCAGGAATGTTCTCAGGAATGATGCTTAGCCAGTACACAGCCGACACCCTGATCGTCGAGCAAAGGATACTCAGCGTCCCGGCATCAATTCAGTCGATACCGGCAGCTGCCGACCAGGAGGATTTTGTTTCCATGGGCATGAACACTGCCATAAAGAACAACCAGATCCTTGACTGTGCATACGGCATACTGGGCATTGAATTTATGGCTGCTGCGCAGGCCCTCGACTTCAGGAAAGTGGAATACAATTTCGGAAAAGGGGTTCAGACTGCAAAGGATGTTATAAGGAAACATGTGGAGTTCCTTGATGTCGACAGGCCGCTTTACCCTGATCACACAACAATGAAACAGCTTGTCAGATCGTGCGAGATCCTTCATGAGGTAGAGAAGGTAACAGGTCCCCTGGAATGAAAAACGTGCTATATTTGTATAAGGCAAACAGAATTTAAAAAAAAATCTTCAAACTTAAAACCTGACTGCCGTAAACCACCTGCAGTAAATACATTCAACCAATAAATCATAACCTATGAAAAAGTTGCTGTTTCTGATAATAGTTGTTATTGCCGCCTGCTCATCACCCCGTTCAGTCAAGGAAGGTGGTTCTGCTGCAGTGTATATCACAGGTGAAGTGGTAACTGCCGCACTTGACAGCATCAGGGCCCTGAACCAGGTTGCTGACCCTGTCCTTCTTGAGAAAGGATTAAAGCATGCCGCCTCATTATGGAGAGCTGAAGACGGTTCTTCTCAGGATTTCCTGGAATTTGTTAGGGCTAATTATATATCTGATCCGGCAAAGCGAAGTGCTGTTTTCAGGAAAATCAGCGATTATTTCGAATCGTTAGGAGGCAATTTCAACGAAATAACCATTGATCTCAAGAAAATCCTCGACGAGGCAGCAGGAGAGATCGATGAAATTGACAGGATGTTCGGGAACTACTCTGTGGGGGCTCATCTTTCGGACGATTTCTATTCAAACAAAATTGCTTTTGCCATTGCACTCAATTTCCCCTATTATACCCTTGAAGAAAAAGAAAAGCTTGGGCCCTCTTGGAGCAGGGAAGAATGGGCCATGGCCAGACTTGGCGACTATTTTGTATCGAGAGTGCCGGCAGAGTTGAACCAGAAGCTTTCAACTGCAATGGGCAATGCCGACATGTACATTGCTGAATACAATATTTGCATGGGGAAGCTCCGCACTGAAGACAGCCGGCAGATCTTCCCTGATGATATGGTGCTTCTGTCGCACTGGAACCTGCGCGACGAGATCAAGGCAAACTATGGCGACAAAGAAAAGGGACCTGAGAAACAGGACATGATATACAAAGTCATGGAACATATAATTAATCAGGACATTCCTGAGGTCGTTATCAATAATCCTGAGGTGGAATGGGCTCCCTATTCAAACAAGGTGACAAGGGACGGCAATGTCATGGATGCCCGTGCAGAACCTGATCTCCGGTACAAGTGTATTGTTGATGTGTTCAGGGCCATGAAGGCAACAGATCCCTACAATCCGGAAATGAACACTGCCATTCTCCGTAAGTTTTCATCGGAGATGGAAATATCGCAGGAAGAGGTGGAAGCGCTCTTTGATACATATCTCAGTTCTCCACAGCTTAAGGAAATAGGATCTCTTATACGTGAACGGCTGGGACGCGACCTGAAACCGTATGATATCTGGTATGATGGCTTCAAAACCAGAAGCAGTATCCCCGAAGAATCGCTTACGGCAAAAACATCAGTACTTTATCCTGATCCCCAGGCATTTAAAACCGGTCTCCCGGTTATACTCAGGAAGCTCGGATGGAGCCCTGAAAGAGCTCAATATCTTGCTGATAAAATCGTTGTCGATCCTGCCCGTGGTTCAGGTCATGCCTGGGGCGCGGCAGGAAAAGGCTCATTATCCCACCTGAGGACAAGGATCTCCGGAAAAGGCATGGACTACAAGGGCTACAGTATTGCGGTTCATGAGTTTGGACATAATATTGAACAGACCATATCCCTTTATGATGTGGATAACTACATGATGGCAGGAGTACCCAATACGGCGATAACAGAAGCTCTGGCATTTCTTTTTCAGAGCCGCGACCTCAGCCTTCTCGGCATTAAGGATCAGAATCCCGACAGGGAAAAGATGGAGACACTCGATGCAGCATGGCAGCTGATGGAAATCATGGGCGTCGGAATGGTCGACATGAAAACATGGAAATGGCTCTATCAGAATCCCGAAGCAACTCCGGCTCAGCTGAAGGAGAGCGTAAGAAGAATAGCACTTGAAACATGGAACAAGTATTTTGCCCCCGTGCTGGGTGTAAGCGATTCTCCCATACTTGGAATATATTCGCATATGATAAACTCGCCTCTCTACCTAGCTAATTATTCATACGGGCATATTGTAAGTTTCCAGATTGAGGAATTTCTGAGAGGGAAGAATTTCCCTTCGGAGATTGACAGGATGTTCAGCCAGGGGAGGCTTACCCCGCAGCAGTGGATGATGGGCGCAGTGGGAACAAAAATATCCGCGCAACCTATTCTTAACGCTGTTGATGCAGTATTAAAATGAATGACCTGAGCAATATTCAGTGAACTTAAAGATTATTGATATAAAACTAAAAATATGAAAATCAAGATCAGTGACTACCCGACCTTCAATAAGGAGTGGGACAAAGAAAAAACAAAGGAAAAGACTGATAAGATCCTGAAGAAAATCGGAGCTCTGCAAAATAAGATGCTGGCTCAGAACAAATTCAGTATCCTGATCATACTTCAGGGCACTGACGCCTCAGGCAAGGACGGAGTTACAAAGGGACTTGTGAAATACTGCAATCCTCTTGGAATAAAGATCTGCAGCTTTAAGAAACCAACCGAAACAGAGTACGCTCATGACTTTCTCTGGAGGGTACACCAGGTGGCACCAAGGAAAGGGGATGTCCAGATCTTTATCAGATCACACTATGAGGATATTCTGGTTCCTTCGGTAGAAAAATACATTCCTGAAGGGGTGATCGAAAAACGCTACAGCCTTATAAATGATTTTGAAAAACTCCTTATGCATAACGATACCGTCATACTTAAATTCTTTATGAATGTATCGGGGGAAGCGCAGAAGGAAAGGCTTATGGAAAGAATTGAGCTTAAGGAAAAACACTGGAAGCACAAGGACGGCGACTGGGATACAAGGGAAAAATATGATGCCTACCTTGCAGTATATGAAAAGATCCTCAATACCTGCAATGTAGCTCCCTGGCATATCGTTCCGTCGGACAAGAACTGGCAGAAGCTGTACTTCATTGCAGATACCTTGCTGAAAACCCTTGAAGATCTTGACCTTAAATGGCCTGAACTGGTGACTGAGAAATTTAAGGTCCAGGACAAAAAGAAATCCTGATTTCAGCCGAAAGTAGCTTTTTCTACCTCCGGAGACATAGCATCGACTTCCGGATAATATGATTCATCCTCTGCAACAAATAATCAAATAAGACAACCATGAACCGTAGACTTCTTTTCTTATTATTCATGTTGCCTTTAATGGCAGCAAACCCGCAACAAAAATATACTCCTTCATCCGAAAACCTGAGGGCACGCGAATGGTTTCAGGATGCGAAATTCGGAATGTTCATCCACTGGGGCGTTTACAGCATCCTGGGTGACGGGGAATGGGTAATGAACACCCAAAGGATAGAAAAGGAAACTTACAGTAAGCTTCCGGCTTTTTTCAATCCCATCGGTTATAACCCGGCAGAATGGGTAGCCCTTGCCAAAGCCACGGGCATGAAATACATTACCATAACCAGCAAGCATCACGACGGCTTTGCAATGTGGGATTCCAAAGTATCTGACTATGATATTGCTGACCGGACACCATATAAGAAGGATATAATTAAGATGCTTGCAGAAGAATGCAATAAACAGGGGATTAAGCTATTCTTTTATCATTCCCACCTCGACTGGTACCAGGAGAATTATTTCCCCCGCGGCAATACAGGCCAGACAAGCGGCAGGCCGGAGAGCGGTGACTGGTATAAGTACCTCGATTATATGGATTCACAGCTGCGGGAGCTACTCACCGGATACGGCGATATCGGAGGTATATGGTTTGACGGCATCTGGGATAAAAAAGGGGCCGACTGGAGACTCAGCAAAACCTATGATATGATTCACGGTCTGCAACCATCGTGCCTGATCGGTAACAATCATCACCTTGCACCGTTTCCCGGGGAGGATTTTCAGATGTTTGAAAAAGACCTGCCGGGCCACAACACTACCGGTTTCTCCGGCGAACAGCAAGTGGGAGACCTGCCTTTCGAGACATGCGAAACCATGAATAATTCATGGGGATTCAACCTTCAGGATAAAAACTACAAGTCTACCCGGAATCTTATTCAATATCTGGTCAGGGCAGCCGGCTATAACTCCAATTTCCTTCTTAATGTAGGGCCGATGCCCGATGGCAGGATTCAGCCTGAGTTCATCAGGACCCTGAATGGGATGGGAAAATGGATGGAAAAGAACGGTGAGACCATATACGGGACACGAGGAGGACCTGTCAGCCCGAAGTCATGGGGAGTCACAACCGCTAAGGGGAACAAGGTGTTTGTCCATGTCCTGAATGCTGAGGGTCCCAACCTGCTGATCCCCGATTTCGGTAAAAAGGTCAGGGGAATTACTCTTTTCGGTACAGGCGCAAAACTGAAATACAAGCAGGACGCATTCGGCATTGCAGTCTCAATTCCATTGGAAGCAATTGACGAGACAGATACTATTCTCGTAATTGAGATTTGAAATTCAGGCAAATAAACTTTCCATGTTTCGTTTCCTGACTTGCGACGCTCGGTAAAATTAGTGCGGTTTTATTTTTTAACACATTGAAAATGAATGAT
>CAZTDW010000093.1:0-14587 GCA_964611835.1 uncultured Rikenellaceae bacterium
CATTATCATACATGAAACAGGAGCTGCGGCTTATCCCTGGGATGTTGTAAGGAACAGCTGGTCGGGCAGGCAGTTTCATCTTGCAGGGAATGAACTTTCAAAATCAGACCTTAAGCTTCAGAGCTGGATCACCACAGAAAGCGCCAAAAAGCTGTTTGAATCTGCAGGAGTTGATTATGCTGCAGTAACATCATCGGCAGCAAAGCGGGGATTCAAGCCTGTAAAAATGAATCTGAAGGCTTCAGCAAGCTGGAAGAACAAAGTCGAGTCCACAAAGTCGGTCAATGTTGGGGCTGTGTGGCCGGGATCTGAGAGGAAGGATGAATATGTCATTTACACAGCCCACTGGGATCATTTTGGAGTGAATCCTTCCATTAAGGGTGACTCGATATTCAATGGTGCACTTGATAATGCAACAGGCACTGCAGCACTTCTAGAAATTGCCGAGGCATTTACAGGTCTTCCTGAGAAACAAAAGCGATCTGTCCTTTTCCTGGCAGTGACATGTGAAGAGCAGGGATTGCTCGGCAGTAAATTCTATGCCGAAAATCCTGTCTTCCCGCTTAATAAGACAGCTGCAGTTATCAACATGGATGCCCTGAATATTTTGGGCAGAACCAGGGATATGACCATTATTGGATACGGTAACTCCCAGCTCGACGATTATGCTGAATCCGTCCTGAAAAAGTACGGCAGGTATGCAAGTCCTGATCCGGAACCCGAAAAAGGCGGCTACTTCAGATCCGATCATCTGAGCTTTGCCCTTGCTGGAGTGCCTTCACTATACCTGTCAGGAGGCATTGACGATATTGAACATGGCAAAGCCTGGGCTCTGGCCGAGTCTGAAAAGTGGATAATTGCAAATTATCATAAACCCGGTGACAACTACGAGCCGGATAAATGGAAATTTGACGGGATGATTGATGATATTAAAGTCTATTTCGAAGCGGGATATGATCTTAGCAATACAGATGCTTTTCCTGAATGGAATCCGGGATCTCCTTACAGATCTGTCAGGGAAAACATGATGAAATAGCTGTTGCTGCCGGAAGAAATGGAAGCAAAAACTTCAGATCGGTCCGGGTCAATCTTTGACGCATCTGACCGACAGTCCTGAGTTTTTTGAATTCTCTGCAAAGAATATCCCCTCCCATGAACCCAGAAAGAAAAACATTATTGTATTAAGATTTCCATCAACTTCCGGGATTGCCCAGAATGTGCCTGCGTAGCCAAGGTCGCCGAAATTGATATTGTCAATATTCCTCCAGCCTCCCGGTAATGCCGTAAAGCCCGCGCTGTTTGTAACAGTGGCATCGGTATTTACCCAGTGCGTGTTCCCGGTTTCTCTCAGCTTGTTAGCCACCTCATAATTATTGCCAATAAAGCTGAAAAGTGTTGTCCATTCTACATATCCGGGAACATGCCAGCCGTCGGGACATAATTTATCGGAACCAACGGAATACCAGTTATATAGAGCTCCATAGATATCTTTATGCTTATCATCATTCAGATACCAGCAATAACCTGGCGTCTGAAGATGCTTCCACTCATCATTTCCTGTTATGTTAAGTAAATCTGTTCCGTCATTGAGTTTGGTGGTCCTGAGGTTTTCAGCCATCCATGTCTGTGTTCCTATCCGAATGGTATTGTAAACATTTCCTGAAATGTCGGTTACGGTATTGTATGTCGAATCGGGGTTGAAAACAATATCTCCCGTCATGGAACCCTGAGTGGTAAATGAGACTACCGGACCGTATCCCGTTCCTTCAGCATTTGTGGCAAATGCCCTTGCATAATAAGTTGTGCCGGGTGTCAGATTTGCAAGGTAGACGCTGAAAGTTCCGGCGCCGAAACCTTCATAATAGAGATTATCCTCCTTAATATTTGGCTCGGCAAGCATATTGCTCCAGCAGATTCCGCGTCCGCTCACAGAACCCCCTCCGTCCCCGTTTGTGTTGTCGCTGATAATTGCTGATGTTGATGTAACATTGGAAACTGTACCTGTGGTAACTTCGGGTATTTTAACATCCTTAATGCAACCGTATGTGATTAAAATAAGGAAACTGATGGTGCATATTAGGTTTAAGAATTTTCTGTATGATTTCATCACTATAACTTTTTTCCTGAATAATGCCGGTTGGATTATTACCAATCTGTGTCAAAGATACATCCTTTTGCCGGTTATGCTCCTTTATGCAAAGCTGCTGGCTTATATTGCAGCATCAATGATATTTTCAATAATAACGATAATGACACAAATTTCATTCCATCTTGCCAGGTGATAGAAGGTCTTTTACAGGATTATTCTCAGGGGAAAATGAAAAATCCCTGAGTCCCGGGCATGTCATAGTTGTTTTTTTCTTTAGCGACCTTTGTGCCTGCCTTTGCGATCCTTTGTGGTTCAGGGATTTATGTTTAACCAAAAAGGCACCCAAAGGGTAGCACAAAGGTACTATTGGACTTTTGATTCGGCCTCTTTTCAATTACAATCTTTACTTTATCAGGTGAACATAACAGTAACATGACGTATATTTACATGTAATGGCACAGATGAGATCTCCGGCAGCTTTGGGTACTGAAAATGTGTGGAATTTGCTTCTTCAGTATGCAATTCCTTCGGTGATTGCCATGACAGCTGCTTCCCTGTACAACATAACTGACAGCATTTTTATCGGACATGGTGTTGGAGCCCTTGCCCTTTCAGGGCTTGCGATCACCTTCCCTCTTATGAATCTGGCAATAGCATTCGGGACGCTGGTTGGCATCGGTGCCTCGACACTTATGTCGCTCAGGCTTGGCCAGAAAGATTACGACAGTGCCAACAGCATTTTGGGAAATGTCTTTGTTCTTAACATTATTGTCGGATTAGCCTACACTCTTGTGGTCCTTCTGTTTCTTGACCCAATACTTTATTTTTTTGGAGCAAGTGAAGAGACACTTCCGTATGCACATGATTTTATGGTCATTATATCGCTTGGTAACCTGATAACACATATGTATTTTGGCCTGAATGCACTCCTGAGGGCTACCGGGAATCCCAGGAAAGCGATGTATGCGACCATTGCCACCGTTATTATAAATATCATTCTTGCCCCGTTGTTTATTTTTGTTTTTGGTTGGGGTATCCGGGGTGCTGCCTTTGCAACCGTTCTGGCACAGGCTTCAATGCTTGTCTGGCAGATCAGATTTTTCAGCAACAGAAAGAATTTCATTTACCTGAGGAGGGACTCATTCAGGCTGAAGCGCAAGATAGTGACGGATTCACTGTCGATAGGACTGGCCCCGTTCCTTATGAATGCTGTTGCAAGCGTAATAGTGATCGTTATCAACCAGGGTCTTATCAGATATGGCGGTGATCTTGCAGTGGGGGCATACGGGATAATAAACCGTGTTGCAATGCTCTTTGCAATGATAGTTATGGGCCTGAATCAGGGTATGCAGCCGATAGCAGGATATAATTTCGGTGCAGGCCACCTTGACAGGGTTGACAGGGTTCTGAAACAGACTATATATGTTGCAACCGGTGTAATGCTACTGGGCTTTCTTATCTGCGAACTGTTTCCCCACGCTGTGGCATCAGTATTTACAACGGATCAGGGACTGATAGATTTTGTTGTACCGGGACTGCGGATAGTAATGTTTTTTTTCCCTATTGTCGGATTTCAGATGGTGACTGTCAATTTCTTCCAGAGCATCGGCATGCCCGGCAAAGCAATTTTCATGTCGCTTACCCGTCAGGTTCTGTTCCTTCTGCCATGCCTGCTTATTTTGCCATTATATCATGGTGTTAAAGGGGTCTGGTACAGTATGCCTGCAGCAGACCTGTCGTCGAGCATTGTTTCATTGTACATGCTTATTGTACAGTATAACAAATCCGTAAGAAAAATTACCTGATTGTTTTTAAAACAAGCATCTTATGAAAGGGAATTATGTAATAACCATCGGACGCCAGCTTGGCAGCGGAGGCAGGGAGATAGGACAGAGACTGTCGGCCATCCTGGGAATATCATTCTTCGACAAAGAGCTTATCAGTATCGCATCGCGTGAAAGCGGACTAAACAGGGAGTTCTTTGAAAAAGCTGATGAAAAAAAACGGTTCAGGCTTTTCGGAGGGGTATCAGGCTTGCGTGACCTGGCGGCCGGTGAAGCAATGAACTATTATCTTGCGGATGAAACATTATTCAAGATTCAGAGTGATGTCATCCGTTCTCTCGCCGGTCAGAAATCTTGCATTTTTGTGGGTAGATGTGCCGATTATGTCCTTAAGGATACAGGGAGAAGACTTAGTATTTTCATCTCAGCAGACCTGGATGACCGGATAAAACGTGTTGCCGCAATTCATAATATGACGGAAAGCAAAGCAAAAATTCATATTGAAAAGACTGACAGGGAGAGAGCCAGATATTACAACTATTTCAGCGGTAAGGAATGGGGTGCTGCCGGATCATACCACCTTTGCATCAATTCATCAGTTCTCGGGATTGATAAAACGGCAGAACTTATTTGCAGATTTGCCGGAATGCAATTCAATCTCAAATAGAAATTACCAGCAACCAGCAACTTGAGTAAAATATAAACAACTATGTACAACCATAAGAATGCATTTCATCAGACTACGGGAAAACTGTCAAGCAATAACGAAAGCAGGAGGACTTTCCTGAAAAAAGCCTGCGCTGCAACTGCCGGCATTGCAGGCGCTGATTTTATCAGCGGGGATTTTTCACCCCTGGGCGTACAGCACCAGGCTGGACAATTACCCTGGTACAGGAGGATTACCCGTTGGGGACAGACGAACATTACGGAGACCGATCCTCCGGAGTATGACATAAAATGGTGGCGAAGCTACTGGAAACGCACACATGTTCAGGGTGTGATAGTTAACGCGGGGGGAATAGTTGCTTACTATCCCAGCAAAATTCCGCTTCACCGCCAGGCAGAATATCTCGGGGGCCGCGATCTTTTCGGAGAGCTGTGCAGGGCCGCGCATGAGGATGGTCTTGCTGTTTTCGCACGCATGGATTCGAACCGGGCACACGGCGATTTTTACAATGCACATCCCGACTGGTTTGCAGTTGACTCGTCGGGTAAACCATATAAGGCAGGAGAACTGTTCGTAACCTGTGTAAACGGTCCCTACTATGATTCACATATTCCGTCGGTGATAAAAGAGATAGCTGAGTTGTATCATCCGGAGGGCTTTACTGACAACAGCTGGAGCGGCCTTGGCCGTGATTCAATTTGCTATTGCGACAATTGCCGGAAAAAATTCAGGGAAAAGCATGGAGAGGACATCCCGTTAAAAGCAGACTGGAACAGCAGGGTTTACAGGCATTGGATAAAATGGAACTATGAACGCAGACTTGAAATTTGGGACATTAACAACAAAACCTCAAGATCGGCCGGCGGAACTGATTGCATATGGGCGGGGATGAACAGCGGATCGGTCAGCGGTCAGAGCCGGAGTTTCAGGGATTACAGGGAAATATGCAAAAGAGCTGAAATAATAATGCTTGACAGCCAGGCAAGGAATGATGCTGAAGGATTTCAACAGAATGCAGTGATCGGGAAACTGATTCACGGACTTCTCGGATGGGAAAAGCTCATTCCGGAAAGTATGGCAATGTACCAGGCAGGAAGACCTACCTTCCGCCTTTCGGCCAAACCTGTCAATGAAGCCAGGATGTGGATGTACGAAGGAATAGCAGGAGGCATTCAGCCCTGGTGGCATCATGTTGGCGCCTATCATGAGGACAGGAGAGTCTACAATACCGCAGGGGACGTCATGGAATGGCACCGGAAAAATGAGGACTTCCTCACAGGATTGACTCCTCTTGCATCTGTCGGGGTGGTGTGGTCACAGCAGAATATGGATTTTTTCGGCCGTGATTCGGCTGAATATCGCGTTGAGCTTCCTTTTCGCGGGATAACCCAGGCGCTTATCCGTGCAGGAATTCCTTTTCTTCCGGTCCACGCAGATCATATAGAAAGAGAATCGGCAAAATTGCAGCTGCTTATCCTTCCCAATATGGGTTCAATGACAGCCGGGCAGATTGAAGCCGTCAGGAAATTTGCAGCCCACGGTGGAAATATCCTGGCAACAGGAGCAACCAGCCTTTACGATGAATGGGGAGATCCGCTCAGTGATTTTGCGCTGGCCGATCTACTCGGTGCACATTGCAATGGGAAAGTCCCGGCCACGGATGAAGATAAAAATTCCAGACAGACCTCTGAAACGCTGCACACATACCTGAGATTGATTCCCGAATTGCGAAGCATCACCGATGGACCTCATAGAAAACAGGAACCACCTGTTGCAGGAAAGCGGCATGATGTTCTGAAAGGCTTTGAACTTACCGACATCCTCCCTTTCGGAGGCATGCTTTATCCGCTAAAAACAGATCCCGGAACTGAAGTATTGGCGACCTTCATACCCGCTTTCCCCATATATCCTCCCGAGACTGCATGGATGAGGACCCCCGGGACCGATATTCCGGGATTGATCATCAGGAAAATGCCTGAAGGCAACAGGATCGTTTTTATGCCTGCCGATATTGACAGGCAGTTTGCAAGGTACAATCTTCCTGATCATGGCAATCTTCTGAAGAACATTTTCAGATGGATGCTGGATGACAGGACGCCGGTTCAGATCAATTCCGGGGGATTGATCGATTGCCATTTGTACAGAAAGGGGATGAACCTGATTTTCTTCGTTGTCAACCTTACCAACAGCGCTTCATGGCGTCAGCCATTGGATGAGTTGATACCTTGCGGACCGGTTCAGATAAATATGAAGATTCCGGAAGATATGTCAGCAAAAAATGTTAAGTTGCTTGTTTCAGGTAAGGAAATCATTCCTTCTGTTCATGGGAAGCAGATTGGATTTGTAATAGAGAATGTCCTTGCCCATGAGGTTGTATTAATATCATGATTCATTTCTGACAGTTTTAAGTTCAAATCACTTATGAAGAAGACAATTTTTATTGCGGGTATTGCAGTTACAGCTTTATTGGTTATTTCACTGCCGGTCATGAAAAATTCAGAAGATGATCAGGCGGATGCTGCCAGAGGAGTGATCGAAAGGATACTTCCTGACTATGCCGACAGGTTTGTGTTAAAAACAATCCTGAAAGAAGGTGAAAACGACGTTTTCGAAATTGCAGCCAGGGGGAGGAAGATAATCATAAGAGGATCATCCGGAGTTGCAATATGCAGCGGGTTCAACTATTATCTTAAACACTTCTGCAATGCCAGCTATAACTGGAGGACTGGCAACAATCTGAATATTATTGGCGACCTTCCTCTGAACTTTGAAAAAGTAAGGAAAGTCTCACCATGCCTGTACAGGTATATTTTTAACTATTGCACCTTCTCTTATTCAATGGCTTTCTGGGACTGGGAGCAGTGGGAAAAAATGATTGACTGGATGGCCCTTAACGGGATCAATATGCCACTTGCACCTATGGGACAGGAGCTGATCTGGCAGCGTGTTTATGAAAAACATGGTATTTCTGCAGACGGTCTTAAGGATTTTTTTGTCGGTCCCGCCTATAATGCTTTTGGAAGAATGGGATGCATAGACGGTTATGGCGGGCCGTTACCCCAATCGTGGATTGACAGCGAAAATCTCCTCCAGAAGAAGATACTGAACCGGGAACGGGAGCTTGGAATGACACCCGTGCTTCAGGGTTTTACAGGCCATGTGCCTGCGTCACTGATAAAGAAAAATCCCGGACTGAAACATACAACCCTGAAATGGCTTGATTTTCCGGAGACATATCTGCTCGACTGGGAAGAACCTTTATTTGATGAAATAGGCAGGGAGTTTATTTCAGAGCTGACAGATGAATATGGAACTGACCATCTTTATATGATAGACCAGTTTATTGAAATGAACCCTGCCAACGGCGATACAGCTTATCTGAGAGATATGAGCAGAACTATTTTTTCTTCCATCGACCAGGCAGATCCCCTGGGTAAATGGGTAATTCAGACATGGCCTTTCAAGGAGCTTATATACTGGAACCGTGAAAGGACAAAAGCATATTTCGACGGTGTTCCCGATGACCGTATGATAGCCCTCGAGCTTATGGGGGAATCGTGGCATTATACAGGCTGGTACAAGCACAGCGGCTGGTACGGCAAATCATGGGTATGGTCAGTAATATCGAATTTTGGCGACAATGTCAGTATGTTCGGAGGGCTGCCACAGATTACTGAAAATTATGCAAAAGCCCTTTCAGATCCTGAAAGAGGGGACCTGAAAGGTTTGGGAATGATGAATGAGGGACTTGACTATAATCCTGTTGTTTATGAGCTCGTTTCAGACCTGATGTGGGAAGATCAGGTTCCTGATCTTAACCGGTGGAAAGTCAAATACCTGAACTCCCGGTATGGAAGCGCCGGCAAAAGCATTACTGAAGCCTGGAATTATATATTCAATCACTATTATACACAAAGCGGGCTTTTTGAAAAAAATCCCATTACCGACAGGCCGTACATGCCTGATAAGGATATTCTGCCTTCCGAAAGTTCAGTAAGGGGTGCCGGCCTGTTGCTTGAAGCATCTGATGAAATAAAAAATGTCGATGCTTATCAGTACGACCTCGTAAATCTTTTCAGACAGGTCTTCGGCCGGTATTCCGGTCATATGTTATATGAGATTTCTAAGGCATACAGGGAGAGGGATTTAAAAGGATTCGATGAATCAGTTGAAAGGTTTAATAATCTTTCCCTCAGACTTGAAAAACTTATGTCGACGAGGGAGGAATTCCTCTTCGGAAAGTGGATTGCCGACAGCAGAAAACATGCCACCGGCCAGGCAGAAGAGCAACTTTACGAATGGAATGCAAAAGCAATCATTACAACATGGGGCGGTAATGTATTGTACGGATATGCAATCAAAGACTGGGCAGGACTCTATTCCGGTTATTATCTTCCAAAGTGGCATAAGCTGTTTGATCTGATGCGCGTAGAGATTACCGGAGGTAAAAAGCTTGACTATGAAAAATTTGCAGATGAAATTAAAACATGGGAGAATAGCTGGATAAGCCAGCGTGAAGAAAAAGTCATATCCAAACCTTCCGGAAATCCGGTTGAACTTGCCCGGGAACTATGGTCTGCTTATGGTGTCGAAATGCTCAGGCAATTTGACGCTGAATGATTTAAGTATTTAATACACCTTCATCTGAAGCTAGTCCATTGCTTCAGCAAGTTCTGAAGCCACTCATCATAATCGCTGTTCCGGGCTGCATGCCATTTGATTATTATTTCTCCATTATTCTGACTAACTTGGTGCATGATATAATAAATATGACTCGAACCTTTAAACCAATTTAGCCATGACATTAATCATACTTGGAATTATTATCCTGATCGTTGCTTTAATTGCTGCCAGAACAGTGCCATATCTGCGCATACATAAATCAAAAATCATAGTTGCCGCTGTCGCCTTCTTTTTTATTATGTTATCATTTGCTTCTATAGTACAGGTGGAACCGGGTATGGTCGGAGTTCAGAAACTGTTTGGGAAAGTAAGCAACAATATACTTGAGAGCGGACTGAACGTAATAAATCCGCTGGTAAAAGTAGTCATGTTTGACATAAAGACAGAGAATTACACAATGTCGGGCGTTCATGATGAGGGCACTGTAAGATCAGATGATGCCATACGGGTATTATCGGCTGACGGGCTGGAGGTAATCGTTGACCTTACTGTTCTCTATAAGGTAATACCTTCCGAGGCACCGCGTATACTTAAGGAAATAGGAACTGATTACCGGAACGTTCTTGTAAGACCTATTTGCAGGACCGGGATCAGGGATAATGCTGTTTATTATGATGCAGTTTCGTTGTATTCCACAAAGAGAGAAGAATTTCAGGATCGCATCTTTTCTTCAATTGAATCAAATTTCAAAGAGAGGGGGCTTATGCTGGAGCAGCTTCTGGTCAGGAATCTGACCTTGCCTGAATCGGTTAAAGCAGCTATTGAGTCTAAAATTAATGCTGAACAGGAAGCACAGAAAATGACATTTGTTCTTCAGAAGGAAAAGCAGGAGGCTGAGAGGAAAAGAGTAGAAGCGCAGGGAATTGCCGATTATCAGAAAATCCTGAGTTCAGGACTAAGCGACCGGCTTCTGCAATACGAAATGATCAAGGCGATTAATAATTCTCCCAACTCCAAGCTGATCATAATGACAAATGAAAAGGGACTTCCGATCATGGTGGATACAAAATAGCCCTCTGATCAAATAAGGAAACACCATCAAGAAACATTTTTGTTTAATCGACGAACTTTCCTAATTTCATGTCAAAAATATCGGCAAATGAATTTCATTGATCTGATCATAATCGTTCTCCTGATTCTGGGAGCTGTAAGAGGTTTTACAGATGGATTCATAAAGGAATTTGCTTCGCTGCTCGCGCTTATCCTTGGCATCTGGGGTGCAATAAGATTTTCCTCATTTACTGCAGACAGGCTTTATGAATATTTTGACATGACCGGCAGATATGTTGGGATCCTTGCCTTCTTTATAACATTTGTTATAATAGTGATTCTCATACATTTTATTGGAATGATCATCGATAAGTTTGTCGATGCCATTGAACTGAGCTTTCTTAACAGGCTTGCCGGCATATTGTTCGGGCTTTTCAAAACAGCGTTGATACTAAGTGTGATATTTGTAATTATGAATGCCATTCATACCCGACATCCATTCCTTCCTGAAGATAAGATTGCACAGTCGAAATTTTACAACCCCATTGCGGATATTGCCCCTGCAATTTTCCCTATAATAGGAGAAGGTGGATTTGACAGGAGTTTCGACAGGTTTAAAAAAGAACCCGAAGGAACACCAATATAGTCCACTTTACTATATTTGCAGTTCGAAAATAAAAAAGAAAATGAATTTTGTTGAAGAACTGAAATGGAGGGGCATGATCCACGATATTATGCCCGGAACCGAAGAATTGCTTAACAGGGAAATGACTGCCGGATATATTGGTTTTGATCCGACAGCAGATTCATTGCATATCGGTCATATGGTTCAGGTAATGCTTCTCATGCATTTTCAGCGTGCCGGTCATGTTCCTGTGGCTCTTATAGGTGGTGCCACGGGGATGATAGGGGATCCTTCGGGAAGATCGGAAGAAAGGAATCTGCTCGATGAGGCTACCCTGAGGAAAAACGAAGCAGGCCTTAAGAAGCAGTTGTCAATGTTCCTCGATTTCAGCTCCGGTATAAGGAACAGGGCAATCATGGTGAACAACTACGACTGGATGAAGGAATATTCCTTCCTGGGTTTTATACGTGATATCGGCAAGCATATAACAGTTAATTATATGATGGCAAAGGATTCGGTAAAGAAACGTCTTGGATCTGAATCAGGGGAAGGACTTTCCTTTACAGAATTCAGCTATCAGCTTGTACAGGGAACCGATTTCCTGCATCTTTATAATACGATGGGATGCCGTCTTCAGATGGGAGGCTCTGACCAGTGGGGAAATATTGTGACCGGGACCGAGCTCATCAGAAGGAAGACCGGAGGAGAAGCTTTTGCACTAACCTGCCCACTGATCACCAAATCGGACGGTTCGAAATTCGGAAAAACCGAATCAGGAAATGTATGGCTCGATCCGGAAAAGACATCACCTTATCATTTTTACCAGTTCTGGGTTAATGTTTCCGATGAAGATGCTGCACGGTATATTAAAATATTTACGCTGCTCGGTCGTGAAGAGATAGATGACCTCACTGAGAAGCACAAACTGACGCCTCACGAAAGAATCCTGCAGAAAAAGCTTGCCGAGGAAATAACCGTAATGGTTCATTCGCGTGAAGAGTATGAAAGCGTTGTCGAAGCCTCACAGATCCTCTTTGGAAAGGGTACTACCGAATCGCTCAAAAGGATGAATGAAAGCACTTTTCTTTCTGTTTTTGAAGGGGTTCCTCTCTTTGACATAAGCCGTGAACAATTGTCAGGAGGAGTAAGCGTCACTACTCTGTGTGCCGAACATACCCGTGTATTTGAATCCAGGGGAGAGCTTCGGCGGATGGTTCAGGGCGGCGGGCTGAGCATAAATAAGGTCAGGATCGAAAATCCTGATGCGGAAATTAATGAAGATTCACTTATCAACAACAAATACCTTCTTGTACAGAAAGGGAAGAAGAATTATTATCTCCTGAGGGTGATCTGAATAATCAGGGAAAGAGAAGGCTTCCTATTTATCTGCAAACAGATCAACAGCCATAATTGAGACATCATCAAAAAGACCGGGATTGGTTAGCGGGATACCCAGCTTATCGAGCATATTCCGGATATTGATCTTCACCGGGTCATCATTTAGAATGTTCTTTATTATCTCTTTGGTAAGGATCTCCTTACCGTCGTCGCCCTTAAGATCGGACAGTCCGTCGGTATAGCAAACCAGCTTTGAATATCCTTCTATATGGATTTTATCTTCTTTAAAGGGGGGTATTTCATCGAGCATCCCTATTGCAACGCATTGGGAGTTCAGATGTGTGATCCTGCCGTCAGATGCATTGTATAAAACCGGAGGATTGTGTCCGGCGTTTACATATTCCAGGATGCCTGAAGTTTTATCATACCTTGCAAGGAAGGCAGTGATGAACTTTTCCCCTGATGCATTCGCGTTGGTAAGCTTATTTAATTTTTCGGTAAGTAACGGAAGCGGAATGTCATGCGTAAACAGGGCCCTTAGAGCAGCCTGGAAATTTGACATAAGTAATGCTGCAGAGATACCTTTGCCTGAAACATCAGCTATGCAAAATCCTGTTTGGGTATCTGAAAGCCTTATACAGTCGTAATAATCTCCACCAACTTCATAATGAGGGTAGTAGAACCCTGTTACCACCAGGTTGCTTTCTATGGGCATCAGGTTATTGTCGGGGATCAGTTTTTGCTGCATTCTGGCGGCAAGCTCCAGCTCTTTTTTGAGGGCTTCCTGGCGCAGGCTCTCCCTGAACAGTCTTATATTCTCAATAGCAACCAGAATTATGCTTGAGATTGTCTGCACGAAATTCAGGTGCTTTATAACCGGACTAACTCCCTGGCCCTCCTCTTCAATGTCACCAATAAGTACGAAAGCCAGTGGTACAGAGTTATTGAAAACAGGAATAATGATCTCCACACCTTCCAGACCGTGGATTTCATCACGAAAGACGGTTTTTCTGTACTGAAGGAGATCATTTTCAACGCTGATATCAGTAATGTAGTTTTCGGGAAAGCCACCGTTCAGAATGCATTCCCATCCCTCGGAATGCTTGAATATCAGAATTTTTCCTATCTGAAGGTTGTTCCTCAGAATGGATTCGTATTTTGCAAGCAGTTCCTCGGTAGGAAGATTGGCATTTATCGACAAGGTTATATCGAGAAGGGCATCCAGCTTAAACCTGGATAATCTCAACCTGTCTGCCGAATTCCGCCCGGTTTTCATTTTTATAAGTCAATATTATAAATTCGGATTTCGGAAGGCGGATTGCGGATTGGCTTCGCCGAGCTCGCCATACGGCTCAGTTGCGGATTTATTCAAATCCGAAATCCGAAATCCGCAATCCACAATCCGCAATTCCCGTCATCCTTTTGCCCTCTCTATATATGACCGTGTGGATGTGTCGATCTTTATTCTGTCACCGGCGTTTATGAAAAGAGGGACCATTATGGTACTTCCGGTTTCAATTTTCGCGGGTTTCAGGGTATTTGTAGCCGTATCGCCTCTCAACCCGGGCTCGGTATACGTTACCTCCATGACAACGAACTGCGGGAGATCAACGCTCAGAACTGTTTCGGTGTCGGCATGTACCACAACCTCAACATTCTGACCTTCCTTAAGGAATTCATGGTTGTCTATAAGTTCTTCAGCGACATGGATCTGCTCAAAAGTTTCCAGGTGCATGAAGTAATAGCCCATTTCATCCTGATAAAGATACTGATACTGGCGTCTTTCCACCCTTGCCAGGTTAACTTTTGTTCCCGATGAAAAGGTGTTGTCGATTACTCGTCCGGTCTTAATGCTTTTAAGTTTTGTTCTGACGAATGCCGGGCCTTTCCCGGGTTTTACATGCTGGAACTGCACGATGGTATAGAGATCATCATTGAACTCAATGACCAGGCCGTTCCTGAAATCAGCTGTACTTGCCATAAAACGTTATTCCAAATTAATTGTTAGTTATTCTTTTTTCTTAATCTCCAGAGGGAACTTCAGTCCCTCATAGGCTGTTATTTCAGCAGTAAAGGAGCCCACAAAGATATCAAAACGAACTTTAATTGGCAGAAAATTTTTATCTGCAGTGAACCAGAATGATACATCATCTTCTGTTTTGAACAGTCTACCTTTCTCGGTAACCGGATTGAACTTAAGGCATTTTATCTTTCCCACTTTTGTCCTTACTTCATCTGTCCCCAGGTACCTTAAACGAATCGGATACAATTCATCGGTAAACCAGGTCATGATGGTTATCATGTCTCCCTTTTTTAAATTCTGGTAATTGGGCAGGTAGCGATTCCTGAAGAAGTAAAAGCATGATAGTATGTCATGTATTCCCTGCTCGGTTATATGTACACCGGTGAGG
>CAZTDW010000094.1:0-14484 GCA_964611835.1 uncultured Rikenellaceae bacterium
CAGCAGGATAAGGATCAATTCCAAGTTTTCTCAATTCTGCAAGCGATTCCCTTCTTATCTGCTCCTGCTCACTTAAACTCATATAATTATTTTTAGAAATTTTGTGCAAATATATTAAATTCCGCTAATCAGGAAGATTGATGATTATCCTTTGAGAGATCTGATCTCGTCATCGAATCTTGACCTGATAAGAAGCGTTACCGGTCCGGCCTTGCCGTCACCGACGACCTGGTTTCCCAGCAGTATTACGGGATTGATCTCACCGGATGTGTTTGTTACAAAAGCTTCGGAGATGATCGGAAGCATGTCTAATGTCACCGGCTCCTCCCTGACTGCAATGCCTGCCTCTACTGCAAGGCGTAACACATTTTTCCTGGTAATTCCCGACAGAATAAATTCCGATTCGGGATATGTAAAAACAGTTCCATCTGAAACAAAAAATATGTTTGAATGTGTGCACTCAGTGATTTTACCTTCGCGGACAAATGCACATTCATTAAATCCTGAATCGAGTGCTTCCTGATATGAGAGTGTATTGGGAAGGAGTGCTGTTGATTTGATATCACAGCGCTTCCATCGTATGTCATCCTTCAGCATCACCCCGATCCCTGATTCCATGCCCTGATATTCAGGTTTAAACTCCCTCGAAAACGCATAAACAGTCGGAGGGACAGGAGGAACCGGGAAAGCATGCGAACGGCGGGCCACTCCTCTTGTTACCTGAAGATAAACCAGTGCAGGTTTTGTTTCAAGTTTATTCCGTTTGATAAGTTCCAATGCAATTGCCGGAAATGTATCTTCTTCACTCCAGTTTATCAGTGTCTTCCTCAGACTGCCTTTCATCCTGGTTACATGGCTTTCCATGTCGTAGAAGAAACCCTGATACCACCTTACCACTTCATATATGCCTTCTGCAAAAAGAAATCCTCTGTCATCCGGGCTTATCCATACCTGATCCTTCGGAAGGTAATCCCCGTTTAAATATGCTATTTCCATTATGACACTAAATATTTGATCTTTTAAAATAATTTTTTCATCCTCCAATTTCTTTTAACCTCCAACCAACAAGTTCTTTTACCCCTTTCTTCTACCCCCCAACCCCCCTAAAGGGGGGCTAAAAAACCTTAGAAATAGATAGATCCACAGGTTTTTAATACCTCTCCGGTATGATCGTTTCCGTTCGGTAATCAACCGCTGATCTGGCTTCTTCAGGCGATGAATAATTTCCGCATGCAGTCTGTACGAACAATGATGCCCCAAGGACTGTTGTTTCTTTCTGATCAGTAATTTTAACAGGAACACCGGTGTAATTTGCCCTGAGCTGGTTCCACAGCCTGTTTTTTGAGCCTCCGCCCACGCATATTATGCTTTCTGTACTGAAACCGCCGGCTTTTTCAAGCGCTGTCTTCACCTCTGCAAGCTTTTCCGAGAGAGCTTCAAGGATTGCCCTGTATATTTCATCCCTTGTTGATTCCATTGTAAGGCCGGTTATCTCTCCTCCCGGCCTTCCCTTCATCTCTTCGTAAAACCGGGGATTCACCCTGATACCGTTGCATCCGGAAGGGACCTTTTCCGCTCCTGTCATCATTATCTCATAGGCATTGTCCCTGATATCATTGTAAAGGTTCCTGCGCGCCCATTCGATCACACCCGATGCTATCCATTGGTTCCCGATATTGTACAATCCGGGAAGTACATCCAGTTCGGTTGTTATTCCCGAAATGAGCTGCTCTTTCCCTGATCTGAATGCCTCTGCCCGCACCATCAATATCTCCCAGGTTCCGCTGCTGAGAACCGGCTGATTCTTCCCGGCACCTGAACCAAAAATTGCAAACTGTGTATCATGCCCCGTGGCAATAACGGGTACATTCCGCGGAATACCGGTTTCATCAGAAGCTTTGGCTGTTATTCTGCCAACAATGGTTCCCGGTTCAACAGCCTCTCCCATCAGCTCGACCGGAACTCCTATCCTGCTGAAAATATTTTCTGAAAACTTCCTTTCCGACTGACAGTTCATCATCGAGGTACCTGCCATGGTTGCGTCATTCACCATTTCTCCCGTGAGGAGAAATGAAAAAATTGAAGGCATGAACAGAAACCTGTAAGATTTTTCGATCAGGTCCGGCATGTTCTCCCTGAACCAGATTATTTTGTTTATGGTGTTGAAATTAAAGGGAAGAACGCCGGCTTCATGATAAAGTTCATCAAGGGATATATATTTTTCAATTGCTGCCATTATGGGAACTGTTCTCTCGCAGTGCCATGATATTACCGGATACAGGAGATCCCCTCTCTGGTCCACGAAAGTCCCGTCGACACCAAAAGTAGTGACAGTAACACCTATGATGCTTCCCGGATTTATGGTCCCGAGTATCTTTTTTGAGGTCTGGCACATCTTGTCCCAAATATCCTTTACATCCCAGATCCTGTATGACGGGTAGAAAGGGTCGGGACGGGGTGAGTTCATCCGGGAATCACATGCAAGGATCTCTCCCTTACTGTTTATGGCGGTTGCCCTTACATTGGTTGCTCCGCAGTCAAAAACAATTACAATATCTTTTTCGTTCATGCTTTTCTGTTCCCGTTGTTATTTACATTCCCAGAAGGAATGTCAGTGATGATCCCTTGCCTATCAGGGTGCCGACATAGACTGCAATAGCCGTTAATAGTATCAGGCCTGCGAATTTGAAGAACAGCTTAAGATTCTTTATTGCTTTGTCAAGCTTTTTCATGTCATGTGACTGGACCGCATCACGCATGCATCTTGAAAAACGGAACAGGAAAAGCACGGAAAGGAAAAACAGGATTACAACCACGAAAACTGCGAAGGAAAGAGCAAGTTTCTGAAAATCCGGACCTGAATCTGCCGGTCTGAAGGCTGCGAGAAAGGTTCCGGTAGCAAGAGCCAGCACCAGAATGAGGCCTGTAAGGATAAATCCGAATACGGAAAGGAACATTGTCCATTTTCTGGCAGTATCCAGATTACTTAGGGTCTCGGGCCTAATTTCCATTCTTTTCTCTTCATCCATTTCTTCCATTCCCGGATCTGTTTATGTTTGATTTTCAGAGCGTGGTCTGAAACCGAAGCCTGCATAAGCTATTCACGGCGCTTTAGCGGATTAAGGGCGAACTTAAATCATAAGCTTTCAGGAATTCTCATTGTTTCCTTACTATAATGGTTTCATTCAGTATTGTGACCCCGACTTACCTGTAAAGTGCTCCGTAGGCCTGACAAGCCCTGTAATCGGCTCCCTCGCTGTCCATGCCGAAAGCGCTCCAGGAGCTTGGTCTGAAGATCTGATTCTCGGGTACATTGTGCATGCAGACGGGTATCCTGAGAATTGATGCCAGGGTAATAAGGTCGGCTCCGATATGTCCATAGCTGGAAGCTCCATGATTGGCGCCCCAGCTGGCCATGACCGAATAGACATCTGCAAACGGGCCTTTGCCTGTGAGCCTCGGACTGAACCATGTTGTGGGCCAGCCCGGATCAGTGCGGTCGGTAAGTATCTTGTTCATTTTCTCAGGAAGATCAACAGTCCATCCCTCTGCAAGCTGCAGCACAGGACCTATTCCCTTTACAAGGTTTATCCTTGAAAGCGTTATTGGCATCACATCAACCGTGGTGAATTGCGAGGAGAAGCCGCCTCCCCTGAAGTAGCCTGTATTGGCAGGCGACCATTGTGTTGCTTTAAGACATGATTCGGCATCTTTCCCGGTAATTTCCCAGAAGGGTTTGATACATGCCTCTCCTTTTCGTGTTTGTTTTCCCGAAAAGTCAAGTGCGGAAGCCCCTGAATTGATGAGGTGGATTATCCCGTTTGCCGCCAGGCCATCAGCTTTCATTCCGGTAACCCTTTTTATGGCCGCGGGACTCCAGTATGTCCTTATATCTGAAAACATCTGGGCCGTATTTGTAAGCAGATACCCAAAAAGCATCGGTACACCGTTCATGGCATCATTTTCCGTAGCAACCAGGTATGGTGGCCTTATGCCGTTCCAGTCAAATGATGAACAGAGTAATGCCTCTAGGAAATCGCCGTTTGGCATGTGATCGGTCCACTGACGCTGCCCCTGAAAACCAGAAAGGATAGCATTATGCCCCAGGGCCTCTTCACCGAATCCCATCTTTTTTAACCGGGGATTTCCGACCATAAGGTCTCGGGCGATCAATGTCATTTTGACGACTATCTCCCATTCCTTGTCTTTTCTGGCCCTGGATGATGGTTTCTCATTCAGATCTGGACCTTCCTTGCAATATTTCTTTGTCCATTCCAGAGCTTTTTTGTACTCTGTACTGTCATATATCTCCTCATTAAGCCTGCGTGTAAATTCGCTCATATCCACGTATTCATTGCGCATGCCCAGATATTCCTGGAAGAAATCCTCGCGCACTATCGAGCCGGCAATCCCCATTGAGACTGAACCCATCGAAAGGTAAGATTTGCCTTTCATGAAAGTTGCTGCAAGCCCGGCTTTGACAAACCTCAGTATCTTTTCCTTTACATCATCGGGAATTGACTGGTCACCGACATCCTGAACGTCGTGCCCGTAAATGCTGAATGCAGGCAGCCCTTTCATATTATGGCCTGCAAGGGCTGCTGCAAGATATACTGCACCGGGTCTTTCAGTCCCGTTAAATCCCCATATAGCTTTGGGCGTCAGGGTGTCCATATCGATGGTTTCGCTGCCGTAGCACCAGCAGGGGGTAACAGTAAGTGTTACACCGACTCCGTTTTTTCTGAACTTTTCCGCACTTGCCGCCGCTTCAGCAACACCGCCTATGCATGTGTCGGAGATCACGCACTCCACAGGCTTGCCGTTTGGGTACAAAAGGTTTTTACTGATAAGTGAGGCGGCTGATTTGGCCATGTCCATGGTCTGCTTTTCGAGGGATTCCCTTACGCCTCTTTCACGGCCGTCTATTACCGGACGTATGCCCACTTTGGGGAAATCACCGATCACTGTCTGGTAGTCATTGTTTATACTGAAGTCACTTGATGCCATTATTGCTGATTTTAGAAGTTAGTACCGGTTTTGCAAGTAAACAAATATAGTTATTTCATCCGTAAATAATTTTATTTTTTATGGTTCACGCATCTGCGGGAGAACAATAAATGATTGAAAATATAATATTCATTAATGTATACGCTTGTTCAATCATGTGGGTTTCTTTGAGGTTATTCTGCCAGTGCTAATCTGCAATCGCGATATCGCCTCTGAACTGCAGGTTGGTTCCATAAATGCTGGCCGTGAAGTAATTTTTAATACTTTTGGGGGACAATAAAATGAACATGGAACGGGGAAGGAGATTGCCGGGATGGCTTAAAATGCAAAGAGCCAGCGGGGAAAATTATACGAGGGTAAAAAGGCTTGTTGAATCAAATCACCTTCACACTATATGTACAAGCGGAAACTGTCCTAATATCGGCGAATGCTGGAATGCAGGCACAGCTACATTCATGATTCTCGGGGAGATCTGTACGCGGGCATGCAAATTCTGCGCAACCAGAACAGGGAAACCTCTGCCTCCCGATGCCGGTGAACCCGGAAGACTGGCTGAATCCATCAGGAAACTTCTCCTTAAACATTGTGTAGTCACATCAGTGGACCGTGACGACCTCCCTGACGGCGGATCATCATTCTGGGCGGAAACCATAAGCAGAATAAAAGAGATCAATCCGGGAACCACACTTGAAGCCCTTATCCCCGACTTCGACGGTAAACCGGAGAATATCCTGAAGATAATTCATGCTGATCCTGAAATCATTTCCCATAATATTGAAACTGTAAGACGACTTACCCCGCTGATAAGGACAAAGGCAAAATATGACAGAAGCCTGGGGGTGGTAAAATACATCTCCGGGAAAGGCAAAATTTCAAAATCGGGATTCATGCTTGGCCTGGGAGAAAGAGAGGATGAGATCTATGAGACTATCGGCGATCTTAAGGCCGCAGGTTGCAGGATCATAACAATAGGGCAGTATTTGAAACCGGGATTTGATTTTATGGAACCGGTAAGTTATATCACGCCGGAAAAATTTGCTGAATATAAGAAACATGCAATATCACTTGGTTTCGATCATGTTGAATGCGATCCTCTTGTGAGGTCTTCATTTCATTCTGAAAAACAGATTGGGATTGCATAAAAATGACTATATTGTGAAAACTTAACATGATGCGTTTAATTGAGCTATAGTGTAGTATATCAAGATATTGGAATAAAAGATTATAAAGAGACCTGGGATTTCCAGGAACAAATCTTTAACAAGCTTGTCGGCCGGAAAACAGGTCATGACAACCTCCCTGAAGAGGGTGATAAAACCAGCACGGGGACGCTTATTTTTGTTCAACATCCACATGTATATACACTTGGCAGGAGCGGATCTGAAAAGAATCTTCTGGTTGACTATATCCAGCTTCAGGCAAAGGATGCAAAATTCTACAGGACTGACCGCGGAGGGGATATAACATACCACGGACCCGGACAAATTGTGGGTTATCCCATATTTGACCTGGAAGTTTTGAAAATTAGTCTCAGGGATTATATATTCAGGCTTGAGGAAGCTGTAATACATGTATTGTCGGATTTCGGGCTGAAAGGATCAAGGATCGATGGAGCCACGGGCGTATGGCTTGATGACGACAATAAGGGGAAGGCAAGGAAAATATGTGCCATCGGGGTAAAAGCCAGCAGGTACGTGACAATGCACGGCTTTGCTTTCAATGTCAATACAGATCTTGAATATTTTAACTACATCAATCCCTGTGGATTTACTGACAAGGGGGTCACTTCGCTTGAGAAAGAAACGGGATTCACTCAGGATATAGAAAATGTCAAGCTGCAGCTGAAGGAGAAACTTGGGAATATTTTTGACCTTAAATGGATTTAGGAGGGCTGGATGGAAAAGCGATGGGTAATTAAGGAGAAGGCGGATGAGAATATCGTGGCACAACTTGCCATGGAGGCAGGGGTGTCAATAGCACTGGCCAATCTGATGGTTCAGAGAAACATAAAGACACCGGAAGAGGCAAGGGCTTTCTTTGAGCCTGATCTGAGTTATCTCCACGATCCTTTTCTGATGAAAGATATGAATATTGCCGTGGAAAGGGTCTCAACTGCAATAAAGAAAAATGAAAGGATCCTTGTTTACGGCGATTATGATGTTGACGGAACCACCGCTGTGGCAATGATGTATTCATTTCTGAAGGAGCAGTATTCAAACGTTGAATATTATATCCCCGACCGGTACAAGGAAGGATATGGTGTCTCATTCCAGGGAATTGATTTTGCATATCAGAGTAACTGCAGGCTTCTGATAACCCTTGATTGCGGGATAAAAGCAGTCGAAAAAGTAAAATATGCCAGGACAAAAGGCCTTGATGTGATCGTATGCGATCACCACTATCCGGGCGATGTCATTCCCAAGGCAACTGCCGTTCTTGATCCCAAGCAGCCTTCATGCAACTACCCTTACAAGGAGCTGTCGGGCTGCGGAGTAGGATTCAAGCTCATACATGCATTCTCCAGGGTACATGGAATACCTTTCAGTAAAATAGCCGGTTACCTCGACCTTGTTGCAGTGAGCATTGCATCTGATATTGTGCCGCTGACAGGAGAAAACAGGGTTCTGGCATATTATGGTCTTAAACAGCTGAATGAGTCACCACGTACCGGGCTCAGGGAAATAATCAGGGAGGCGGAGGTGTGCCGGGCCCTGACAATAGAAGATGTGGTGTTTAAACTTGGTCCAAGGATTAATGCTGCCGGAAGGATGGAGACCGGAAGCAAGGCTGTGGAGCTTCTGGTATCAAATGATGCCAGGGTGGCAACAGGGATCAGCAAGGAAATCAATAACTTCAATATTGAAAGACGAAATGTCGACCGGACCATCACAACCGAAGCCATGCGCATGATCTCGGAAGACCAGAGGACCGTCAATTCAAGAACCACCGTGCTCTTTAATCCGTCATGGAAAAAGGGTGTGATCGGAATTGTTGCCTCAAGGCTTATAGAGACATATTACCGTCCTACCGTAATTCTCACAGAATCAAATGGTTTCGCAACAGGATCAGCACGATCCGTCCAGGGATATGACCTTTACCAGGCAATAGAAGCTTGCAGCGATCTGCTGGAAAGCTTCGGGGGCCATATGTTCGCAGCCGGCCTTACCCTGAGGAAAGAGAATATCAGACCATTCATGGAAAGATTCGAACAGTATGTCAATAGCACAATTACTGAAGACCAGCTTGTTCCACGGATTTTCGTTGACTCTGAGCTGTCCTTTGCTGAAATAAATGAGGATTTCTTTAATTTCCTGAACAGGTTCCAGCCTTTCGGCCCTGAGAACATGTCTCCGGTTTTTGTTTCCAGAAATATCCGTGATACCGGCGCCGGAAAGATGGTCGGTTCAAGCGGTGAACATCTCAGACTGGAACTTTATCAGGATTCATCACGATCAAAATCCTTTCCTGCCATTGCCTTCAGTCAGGCAAACCATTTTGAACAAATAAGGGGAGGACAGCCTTTCGATATATGCTATTCGGTGGAAATGAATGAATTCAGGGGAAATCGAAACCTTCAGCTTAATATCAAGGATATCAAGATCTCCAGTGAAGATCCCTTTTCACAACAGCATTAAAACCAGAACCTGACCTGCAATTTTATTTCTCCGGATGAAGATCTGCCGGATTTCTCATTAAATTCTGTCACGGCATATTTAAGTCGCATATCTCCGTGCCCTGAAAATTTCCAGGCAACCATTACATAAGCCCTTTTTCCTTCGTCCGATAGTGCCGGGATACTGTAACTGTGCAAAAGATCATTTTCGTATGTGTAAAGCCTTGAATCCCAGTCGTCGGTGCTGAATATGCAATATCTCATCCAAACTGAAACAGGAATTTTTCTTAATTTCCAGTTTATGTCCTGCATAAGAAACATTCCCCTGCTTCGCGAGGGTTCAATCATATTATATCCGATCCGTGAAGTAAGTGTTAAGTTGCCGGCCGGGGAATACCGTATTGAACCCTTCAGCAACCTTGCAGCAGATTCTTTCTGTTTCATTATTCCCAAACTGCCGGGGACGTCGGTTACCGACTTCCGGTAACCGAATACAGCCTCAGCCGACCAGGTTTCCGCGGGAATATATTTTAGCCTGATCTCAGAACCAAAGGAGGAAGACGGAACGCTGCATCTGTATCTCAGCCAGGGATAATTCCTCAGATCACATCCTGCACTCAGGAAAAAATATCTCGCAGCTTCGAAAGTTAGATTTGCATATAGTCCTTTAACATTATCTCCCGATGTTGTACTGAAGGGACCCCTGCCATGAAAGGCTCTGAACCCCGGCTCATAATTTCTGTAAAGCAGGTTAAGGCCGAATCTGTCGGCCGGACGCATCGATATTCCCTGTACTATTGCCGTATGTCCGCGTGTATCGGAAGAGAATTCTCCGAAAAGCATTGTTCTGCTAAGGGAAGCCTTGTAATAGACCGAACCTGTCTGGTTTGAAGAGCCTTCAAAGTCATAAAGGTCAACCAGATCATTTCCGGTCATCTTAACCGGAAGTGAAAATTCTGTTGTCGTCCAAAGTAATCCCAGCAAAAGATTATTAAAATTCAGTCCGAGCGTTGCCCCGCAGTTCATTTCGCTCACGACATCTTTCTTTGAAAGGGAAGTATAACTGTTGTGTATACCCGAGGTATAAAACGATTCAATATAATCCGGATGATCCCCTTCATAAGATTTTACTGTAGCATCAATTCTGTTGACTGAATAAAAAATAGTCAGGGCAAGCTTTTTGTACCTCAGCATCATGGCAGTTCCACGAAAAAAATTGTTTTCATCGGTTGATGTATAAGGTCTTATTTCATCGGTGCCACCCGACAAACAGCCGGGAGATGTCAGCGACATGCCGGTCCGGAGCCCGGTGTTTATTGCAGTACCCAGTCCGAATTTTGCTCTGTAGTCACCAATAATAATTTTCCTTATCATGCCTGTCCCGTTCCATGCCAGATGTCCCGAAAAAAACTCAGGCTGAGCAGGATCACCGGAAAGGTATCTTTCTCCGCTGTCTTTTTCAGCCGTTATTCCGGAGGTGAATCCGTTTCCGTCAAGCTTATATTTTAGTAGTATCTTATGGCCCGGTCCGGAATACTTTTCCGGCTGACCCGGTTTTACAGAGAAGTTTGTCAGCACTGTGTTTACCGGCCTTTTTAAATCAACGGGTAGAGTGGTTTTGGATTCAAGACTTATGAACGGAATGATCAGGCTTGCAAGTTCCCTGTCAAATCCGGGAACGTTTGCGATCTCATAAACGGAGAATATCCTGCCTGTTGAAAGGATATAGTCTGCCAGTGCCCTGATCTGGAAGCCGGTGAGGAAAAACAGCCTCGAGAGCCCGGTTTCATCAGCGGAATTCAGGGGAACAGGATTTTCATATAGTTCATGAAGCCTTTCAATATAGGCTGCCACTGCTTCCGGATCCGTTTCATCCTCTGCAAGCTCTTCCGCGAATGAGACTATTGATTCGGAGAGATTTTCCTCCTGGCATCTCGTATTAATGGAAGAGATTGAATATAAGACAAAAAAGAACACACAAAAGAAATACTTCTTAACCGCAAAGGTCTCAAGGTTCAGCACAAAGAACACAAAGGAATAACGAAATGAATTATAATTCAGTAATCTACTTCTATGAGTATTCATAGTACGCTTTGCCATAGAAGGTCCGGACTTAATTTTTAAGCTGAAAAATTATTGAGGCAGATGATGTGATTCCGAGCCTGTCGTGACTTGCGAATCCTAAATCAAGCCTGACATGCCGGTACTCATAACCGAACCCGAAGCTGAACGAATTATTTTCGCTCCTGAAACCGCCTCTTATTCTGATACTCTCCGCTGCCGAATATTCAATACCGGTCATGAAGACTATCTTTCTGCCGGTAACCATATCAACCTCTGCTGATGCGAAGAAGAGCCTGTTTAGCTGAATTCCCGCACCTGCACTCAAACCGGAATGAAGGGAATTTTTCCTGAGGGAATTCGGCACCGGATTGAATACATGCATCCCCAGCCTGATATTCTCTGCAACATCGAATAGCAAACCTCCCTCAAAGGTGACAGAATTTGTTTTGTTTTCTGTTCCCGGGAATGATTCTCTGAAATAGTCGATCTGGATCCCTGCCGACATTTTCCCTGACAGCTTCAGTCCGCATGCAATTGCTGCCGACTGACGCCTGAAATCCTTATAACCGAAATGATTGTAGACTGCTCCGAGTGTTGCCCTTCCGGAAGGAAAGATCAGGCCGGCCGTTCCTGTACCAAGCTCCTTCAGGCAGAACCTGTTTTCGTAGTTGATGCCGAATGTGCGGGTTTTGATAAAAGAAAGGGATGCCTGATTGTAAAAAGATGACCAGAAATCAGGTTTCATGACGCAAGAACCTGCCATTCCGGATTCCGGAGCACCGGCAGAATATCGATAGCCTTCAATGCCGGATGACTTCAGAAAAAGGAAAACAAGCAAAAGCGAAACAGATATTTTGTGCAGCGAGTACAACTGTTTCAAATCGTACCCCTAAAATATGAAAAAATCCGGTTCGGACCAAGGAACCGGATTTAATTTTCCAGATTTCAGTCTTATTTTATAATCTCTCTGTGTTCCTCTGTGTAAGTTCTTGTTATTAAATTCATTACACAGAGTTACGCAGAGAAGGCACAGAGGTCCACAGAGTGGGGATCAGTTTGTCTTGTACGGATATTTAATCTTTTTAAGTTCCTCGTTGGCTTCTACAATCTTTTTCTTCAGGCCGCTTTTGAATTTAATGACTTCTTCCATTATTTCAGGATTTCCTGTACCGAGAATCTCAGCAGCCAGGATTCCTGCATTTTGAGCGGCATTTATTCCCACAGTAGCCACAGGTATTCCGGGAGGCATCTGAAGAATTGAAAGAATTGAATCAAGGCCTTCGAGTGATGCTTTTACCGGGACCCCGATCACGGGAAGAGGGGTCATTGCTGCAATCACACCTGGAAGATGTGCCGCCATTCCTGCAGCGGCAATTATTACCCTTATACCCCTTGCGGCAGCCCCTTTTGCAAATTTCTCAACCTCCTCAGGCGTACGGTGTGCCGACAGGGCATTTATCTCGAAGGGTATTTTAAACTCATTTAATATTTGTGCCGTCTTCTCCATTACGGGAAGGTCGGAAGTGCTTCCCATTATTATGCTTACAAGTGGATCCATATAATATTTTAATTTTAACTTACTGATAAGGACAAAAATAAGCTATTATTTTCATATTTTCGCAACGGTTCATAATTCATAATTTATGGGTTTGAAAGAAGTAAATATCCTCGACAAAAAGTTCAGGGAATTAATTCCGGAACAGGCTCTTCAGGAACGTATTGACGAAATGGCAGCCCGGATAAACCTTGATTTTGAAGGAAAAGAGGTGGTTTTCGTCGGTATACTTAACGGAGCGTTTATGTTTGCGGCCGACCTTTTCAAGAGGATTGACCTTAAGGCCAGGATCTCTTTCATAAAGCTGGCTTCATACACCGGGACAAGTTCCTCAGGAGCCATAAAGGAACTTATAGGATGGAATGAGGAGCTGAAGGATAAACAGGTGATCATTATCGAAGATATCGTTGATACCGGTGAGACACTTGAATATACAGTCAATAATCTGATCATAAGGAATGTTACCGATATCAGGATTGTTGCATTGCTGCTGAAGCCTGACAGCTACAGGAAGAACATCAGGATCGATTATGTCGGATATGAGATACCAAACGATTTCGTGGTAGGTTACGGTCTTGACTACAATGGTTTTGGACGTAATCTTCCTTCGGTATATACTCTTATCCAATGATTTCTGAATTATAGTGACACAAAGTCGGATTTTCTTAAAACATTTATAAAGTACATATTTAAACAAATATTTTATGGTTAATTTTTTAATTTTCGGCCCTCCGGGCTCAGGTAAAGGGACACAATCGGTCAGACTGGCTGAGAAATTCAATCTTACTCATCTTTCAACCGGAGACATGCTGCGTGCAGAAATTGCTGCCGGGACTGAACTTGGAAAAAAGATGAGCACGATAATGTCAAGTGGAGAACTGGTCCCTGATGAGGTTGTGATTGAAATGATCGCTGCAAAGATCGACAATACCAGGGATAATGCAGGATTCCTTTTTGACGGATTTCCCAGAACGGTGGCACAGACAGAAGCCCTGGAAAAAATGCTGAACGAAAGGGGAATGAAGATTGACAGCATGCTTGTCCTTGAGGTCGATCATGATGAACTTGTGAAAAGACTGGTACTGAGGGCTGATCTGTCAGGACGCCCCGATGATAAGGATCCGGCTGTTATTGAGAACAGAATAGATGTTTACAAGGCAAAGACAGAACCCATCATAGATTATTGCATTCAGAGAGATATCTATCAGCCGGTAAACGGAATGGGGACCATCGAGGATATCTTTGAAAGGCTTAGCGGGTTCATGAAAAAATTCCTTTAAACTCTGTGTCTTCTCTGTGTTCTCTGTGTAAGTTCTTAAGAATCAGTTGCACAGAGTTCCACACAGGACGCACAGAGCTCCGCAGAGGTACCATACCAATCCATTGAATATGTCCGGATCCAACTTTGTTGATTATGTAAAGATCTATTGCCGCGCAGGCAACGGAGGCGCAGGTTCTGCACACCTGAGAAGGGAAAAGTTCATTCCCAAGGGCGGACCGGACGGGGGAGACGGTGGACGCGGAGGCAACATCATCCTGCGAGGTAATGACCAGATGTGGACACTCCTCCACCTGAGGTACCACCGGCATATTTTTGCAGGCAACGGGGTAAAGGGAGGATCCCAGCAGTCGACCGGTGCTGACGGTGAAGACATTATAATAGAAGTACCTCTCGGCACCATTGCAAAAAGTGAGGATAAAGGGGAATTCATATTTGAAATTACCCGGCATGGAGATCAGAAGATCCTGGCAAAAGGCGGCAGGGGAGGACTTGGGAACACTCATTTCAAGTCAGCCACAAACCAGACCCCGAGATATGCACAGCCTGGTGAAACTGGCGAAGAAGGCGCATTTATTCTTGAGCTGAAAGTCCTTGCGGATGTGGGCCTTGTAGGATTTCCAAACGCAGGGAAATCAACACTTCTTTCGGTCGTTTCGGCAGCAAAGCCCAAAATAGCCGATTACCCGTTTACCACGCTTGTGCCAAACCTGGGTATTGTTTCTTACAGGGATGACAAATCATTTGTTATGGCCGACATTCCCGGAATAATTGAAGGCGCTCATGAGGGTAAGGGACTGGGTATCAGATTTTTGAGGCATATCGAAAGAAACTCTATGCTTGTCTTCCTGGTTCCGGCCGACAGCAGAAACATTCAGAGTGAATATGAAGTCTTGCTGAATGAATTGAAAATGTACAGCCCTGAGCTTCTTGACAAAAAGCGTATTCTTGCAATCTCCAAATCCG
>CAZTDW010000095.1:0-11432 GCA_964611835.1 uncultured Rikenellaceae bacterium
GATCAGCTCAGGTTCCGAAGGTACGGGTAATTCGAAAATGCTGGCAATATTAGCAATCAATGGAAAAGAACGGTTCCCGTCAGTAAAATACCACGAGGGATACATCTTCTGAGTCTCATTGTAATACCCTGAGGGAAGCTTTACATAAAGGACCATATCCTGTCCAAGAATATCTGAATAAAATGATATCAATTCCGTATTCGGTACTGAAACAGGTTGACGGATGTTTTCAGTCTGAGCAGATGCATTATTTGAGAGACCTGAAAAGAATACAAAAGAAATTAAGATTAAAAAGGTTAGTTTCATCTTAGTGGATATTGGTTGATGAAAAAGTTACAGTAAATCAAAAATATTGATGCAAGTTACACCACCAAATGTCCGAAGTCAAATTAATCTGTGTAACCTCCTTGGAAATCATTGTGTATGACTATTATCCTGAATTCATCTGGCCGCGGAAGATTGCCAAGAAAAGATAGTGATCAGATTGCAAAGGCCGGAAGTCTTGACCACATTCCGCCGGTAAAACAGACATTCTTATACTGGCCTATAAATTACGACATTAAGTCCGGCTTGGGGTGGTCAGTTTACGGTGGCGTGAGGTGGCCGGGGTAACCGGCTTTCACAATTAAGTACCAATTTGCAAAGTCGAGGGCTTTTTGATAACTTTCTGTTTTTTACTACCTAAACTAAGAATATTATAGCCCGGCCAATTGAATCTCAGCTTTATAGAGAACTGGTTAAATCCAGTTTCAATTTTGTTGAAAGAGGAAACAGAGAAATCAAGGAAGTTAATGAATCAGTACAAAGTAATTATCCTGATTTATGTGATGATGAAAATCCATGTCCCCATCAGCAAAGAAAAGGTTTGCACCAGTCTTAATGGAAGCATAGTGTCAGAGGTGCAATTCGAAGATTTAGAAGAATATACGGAACTTTCAGGTTTAGTGGGAAAAGAGGTTACTGGATATTTTCATAAAATCTTGTAAATGATTTATATATGATAGTATTAGACATTGAAACGACCGGGCTAGATCCAAAGAAGCATTCTATTATAGAAGTTGGAGCTATAGAATATGATAATCCTCAAAACATTTTCAACGAAAAGTGTCAAATATGGACTGGTGCTGAAACAGATCAAAAAGCACTGGAATTAAATGGCTTTAAACCTGACGAAATTACTAATCCTAACATTCTAACTCAGAAAGAATTACTTATAAAATTTAATGATTGGATAAGTTCCATTGAGGATAGGACTTTTGCGGGCCAAAATGTTGACTTTGATATAAACTTTCTCAATGAGAGTTGTAAAAGGTTACACATATCCAATATCTATGGAAAAAGAAAAGTAGATCAACATTCCATTGTTTATGCACATTTGCTCCGGAGAAATCTCAGACCTCCATTAAAAGATGGAGTATCTGATCTTAATAGCGATCTGATTATGAATTATGTTGGAATACCTGCTGAACCAAGGCCGCACAGAGCATTAAATGGTGCAAAATACGAGATGGAAGCTTTATCCAGAATTATTTGTGGTAAATGCCTGTTTGATGAATTTTCCGGATATGATATACCTGAGTACCTGAAATTCATTTAACACCTATAAATAATAAATATGGAAACTGCCATGAGTGCTTTTTGTCCCCCGATAGCCATCTTGACCCTGTAGTACCTTTGTGGTTAAACATAAATCACTGAACCACAAATCCCGATTACTCGGGAACAAAGGCAGACACTAAGGCTTCTAAGGTTAAATTAGTAATTTAAAACTTTTTTGATACTGCCTCTTTGTAGTTCATGAACCTGTCCAATACTTTTTCGTAATTTTAATCGTTACTTTATTCAATAAGTTACAGATTTTCACTTGATGGTATTTACTCAAAACAATTATTCCATAACTAACTAATAATTAACATTTTAACAAATGCCTGACTGGTGACAGACTATAATCACAACAACCTGCTCAGCAGTTGGCAACTTACCGGACGAAGCAGTGATTCATGATATCGCGGTTTCTATAACAAAATATAAACATATAGGAGTATTTGATGAATTTCAATCTTGATGTATTAAGAATAGACCCTGTTCAGGAACTGGATAAACTTTCAGAGTTTATTGTGGGTCAGGTGAATACACGTCGTAAAAGAGGTGTGATTGTTGGATTGAGCGGCGGTATCGATTCTGCATGTATAGCAGCTGTCGCAGTTCATGCCCTGGGAAGGGAAAAAGTGATAGGACTTATCCTTCCTGAATCAGAATCCAATCCGGTCAGCAGTGAATATGCATTAAAACATGCTCAAGCATTAGGAATAGAGCATCGCCAGATCGATATCACTTCCACAGTAGATAGTGTCGTTAAGTATACCTGGCGGGATGAATATCTGCAAAAATTGATTCCTGAATATAAGCCTGGATACAAATACAATATTACCCTTCCTACCGACCTTCTGGAGCGGGCCAGCTACAGCTTTTACCGCCTTCAGGTTCAAATGCCTGATGGCGAATTAAAAACCAAACGGTTGAATCTGGATGAATTACTTGCCATAACATCATTTGCAAATATTAAAATCAGGGCCCGGATGTTGCATCTATATGCAGAAGCAGAAAGACGTAGTCTCCTTGTTATCGGAACTACAAATCGTACTGAATTCTTACTGGGGGATTTTTGTAAATATGGTGATGGCGGCACTGATATTGAACCAATTACCCATCTGTATAAAAATCAGATATACCAGCTTTCCAATTACCTCAAAGTAATTCCGGAAATTATTGAACGCCAACCCAGTCCGGATACATTCAGTCTTCCTGTAAGCGACCAGGAGTTTTTTTTCAGGATCTCTTTTGATAAGCTGGATCATCTCCTTTACGCATGGGAGCATGAGGTTCCCAAAAATGAGGTGGCAAAAGTACTGGACCTTTCCGAGGATGCAGTTGAAAGATCATATAATGATTTTGCTTCAAAAAATCGTGCTACGGCTCATTTGCGGGAAGTTCCGGTTACTTTGAAATAATATTGTTACTGACCTACTGCAAAAGTCGGAAGCCTTGACCAAATTCAGGTAACACAGAGCACCTCATTCCGGATCAAATGAGCAATCGATTCCGGAAATTATTGAGCACCATAAACCGGATTGTAAACAACACATTGGCAATGCCTACCTGTTTAAAAATTTATTTATCTGGGAGCTGCCCCCTTTTTAAACCGGAATAAAGTGCTCACCAACACCTGATTTTACGCAGATATCAGCAATTCCTATGAAATTTTATATGTTTTAGCTTGGATTCCTTGCTTTTGTCGGATTATTTTAATAAATTCTGTGGGAAATTCATCATATAATTCTGTGAATATGAAAAAACTACGAATTATCCCAACTATTTTGCTTTGCATGACTTTATTACAAAACAGTTGTGATCTTTTAACTGATACGGAGGCAGAGGTGATGGACTATGTCCTGGTAAAACCTGATATTTTTATCAAGGTTCAGGCATGGAGACGTGAGTTTGACCAGGAGTTCCTGGGTCCTGCTCCTTTGGCGGTTCAAGTTAAGTTATACCGTGAAAATGCAAAATCAAACACGCATGAAGTGTTATTAAATAGAGAGATTACGATGGAGGAAATGAAAACGGGTCAATTTGAATTAATTATTGAACCCTCATACATTCGTGAGGGAGAAGTATTTACAGCATCAGCTTATCTGGTAGATTTTCCGAACGTATATCAAACTGAAAATTTGTCTTATTCAGAAGCAAAAAATCTCAAAATCAGAACATTGATAGGTGAGGAGTTTGTATCAAACTGGTGGATAGGTTTTGATTTAGTTGTACCAAAGTAATTGGATCATTACTGCATTCCCCTGTCGATTTGACCAAATACAACCAACAAAACAACTGGTAACAGGTTTATCTTTTTCATTTATTTTATATTTATGGAATTAACAAAATAGTCAGGATCAGGATGCCTGATTTTTCGTAATTTACAACTGAAACAGCAATAATAAATGAAAAGAAGAGAAATTCTTAAAAACCTCTCGGTTGTTCCGCTTGCCGGTGTGATCGGCAATGACATATCCGGACCTGAAAAAAATAAAGAAAAGAAAGAATGGACTCCGGTAAAAGAGGCTGTTCCGGGCGTTTATCCCACCACCAGTCCACTGTCACTATGCATTCGATCGGGTCATCTTGTTTTCTTAAGCGGTATAGGTGGCTGGTATGCCAACAGGCGTGCCGAACCGGGGGACATCAAAGTGCAGATCGAGAGCGCTCTTACAGACATGAAGAATCAGCTGGAAAAAGCGGGCACTTCAATGGCCAAAGTTTTAAAAGTACATATGACACTTGCAGATCCGAATAAAAATCTGGCACCTCTCAATGAAGTCTATGGCAAATTTTTCCCCGACCCTAAACCTGCACGCTCCTTCAGCGGAGCAGGAATTGACCAGATGGGTCGTGACGGCGTTCTGGTCCAGATTGACTGTGTTGCATACATAGATTGAAAAAAATTTAACTACCCTGCGTGAACAGCTGTTTACTGACGTCATATTTAGCTTTACTGGAAATCCCTGTCATATAAACAAATCATTCCGGATCAGCTGAGCAAGCGATTCGGGAAATGATTGCGCACTTTAACCCGGATTTTTTTGCTTACAAAAGCCGGATTTTCCCAACTTATTTACAACCGGCGATGTATGGTCAATTTATTCCGGCAAGAAGTGTGCAGCTACCTTGGTTTTTGAATAAAGTGGCAGGAATAGCAAAATTCTGTACTTCTTTGCCAATAAACTTTATCAATTCCAAATTGTTATAACTCTAACCCTGGCTTAGTACCGAAGAAATTTTTATAGGTTAAACCAAATTATTGACCATGAAAAGAATAATATTTAATCCGCTGTTCAGGGACGAAGTAAAATTTGTCAGGACATCAGCCGAATCAGAAGGGGAGATCTCTGAAATGGAGATTCTCCTGCAGCCCGGAGGTAAAAATCCCCTGCACTATCACAAGAGTTATTCAGAAACATTCATAGCAATAGACGGGGAAGTAGGTATTGGTGTGGGCAGAAACGAAACAAAAATCCTGAAACATGGACAATCCCACACAGTAGAACCCAACACACTTCACTACTGGTTTAATCCCTCCACAAAGGAAATCAGGTTCAAGATTGAAATTAAGCCAGGTCATGAGGGTTTTGAAAATTCTTTACGGATCCTTTATGGAATGGCCGCCGACGGACTTACTGATAGAAAGGGAATTCCCAGAAGTATTAAGGATTTAGCATTAGTGGCAACCATGGCTGACATGAATATTCCAGGATTCTTTACCTTTATTTTCCCAGTCCTGAAACTGATTGCAAAAAGAGCAAGGAGATCGGGATATGAACAGGAACTGATAAACAGGTATTGTCTGTAGGTTTCTATTGCAGGATCCTGAGGCGTAAGTCATTTCAGACCGGTCTGAAGCCCAGAAATATAATGCACATAAAAACAGATATCTATAATCGGTTGTATTTGATCAATTAACTCCATCGGAGAGTGATCAGGGTCACAGGGTTTTCCATCAGGCACAACAAACATTCCGATTGCAACCGGTTTTTTAGTTAAGTGTTACCCAGTTTTCGAGAATACCGCTATTCAGAAAAGTTTCGCCATCGCATTGCAGGGGAGATGCATCCCTTGCTTCCCGGGTGATCACAAAATCGCTTCTTGAGTTTGCTCCCCGTGTTACGTATTCATTAAAAACCTGATCATTTAGGACATCAAAATATGAGATCAGTTTCATGCCGGCCGGAGTATTTACACTGACTGCAATATCAAAGCTTGTCACATATTGCTGCAGGTCCTCATAATATAGTCTTCCATATCCCAAAAGTTCTCCTGCCTGAACGCTTTTTCCTGATGCAATGGCTTCTGAGATAATATCGCAATGGAACAATATAAAAACAAATGCCGGCTGATTGGTAGATTTAATCTGAATCTCTTTATTTTTTAAACCAATGCTGGCTCCATGACCGTCGTTCAACACCGAGGTTATAATTCCATTAGCAGGAGAATATATTTCTACTATATCATTATCCCTGAACCTTTCATAAGGATTAAAATAATGCTTCATGCTTCTGCATGTTTCGTTTCCGTCAGTATAACTGTGACCAAAGCCTGATCTGAATTTTGATATCTTATCAATTTTATCTAATTGTGTAAAATTATTATCAACAAATTTTGGGATCCCTTTTGTGTCAATGTCATACTCAGCACACTCTCCTTTGTTCCCATTCAGGATCCCTTCCAATGCTGACTGACCATCTGAGTTTTTAATAACAAAGGTGCCTGCAAAACTATTTCTGTTGGCTGCAAAGATGAGGCGGGCTGAAAATAATTCAGATCCTGAAGTAAAGGCTGTCAGAATAAGAGTGTCGTCTGAAATTGTCCCGGTACCGTTATTTAGCAGGTCAGAATTTAGTGAAAAGGTCACATCAGCTCCATCTTGATCAATTCTCATTTCGAGATTTTGAAGATTGAGACAATAGATGCCGGTGAAATCTTCATGATTTCGCTCGCAAAGGATAAAAAGAGAACCGGTCAGCAAAAAGACTATAATAATTTTGTAAATTTTCATAATCTAAAATGGTTTTAAAGCTCAGCTGATTCGAGTCTCTCATTAAAGTTAATAAATAGATTAAACCGGAACAATTTTATAAATGAATTTCTGAAAATTATTTTGCCTGAATCCCCTGGTCATTGATTTGATCAGGTAAAAACTACCACCCCAACTGATTTTAAAACGACCCTGATAGAAAATTAAGTCTCGTGTTTGACCTGCCTGTAAAGATTTTTTTTTAAACCAGAAAGCCAGATTAACCAGGGCAATCATTAAAGGGACTTCAACGAGCGGGCCGATAACGGCTGCGAATGCTTCCCCTGAATTTATACCGAACACTGCAATTGCCACCGCTATTGCCAGTTCAAAATTATTGCTGGCTGCTGTAAAGGATAGTGTTGTTGACTGTTCATATGTTGCCCCGATCCTTTTACTCATAAGGAATGACAAAATGAACATTACCAGAAAGTATATTATCAGAGGCATTGCAATACGAATCACATCTATTGGGATTTTTATTATATATTCTCCTTTTAATGAGAACATCACAATGATTGTGAACTATAGTGCAATCAGAGTTAACGGACTGATTTTGGGTATGAACCTGGTATTATACCAGTTTTTATCTTTCACACGAATAAGTATAAATCTGGTCATGAAGCCCGCTATAAATGGAATCCCCAGATAAATGAATACACTTTTTGCAATCTGTCCGATAGTGATCTGTGCGACTGTTTCATTTGTCGGCAGTCCGAACCACCCAGGCAATACCGCAATGAACAGGTAAGCATAAACCGAAAAGAAAAGGACCTGAAATATAGAGTTAAATGCAACCAGTCCTGCAGCATATTCAGTGTCGCCTTTTGCCAGTTCATTCCACACAATGACCATTGCAATGCATCTTGTAAGACCTATAAGGATTAATCCGTACATGTAGTCTATATTGAACCTAAGGAGGATGATTGCCAGAACAAACATCAAAACGGGTCCTATTATCCAGTTTTGTACCAATGACAATCCAAGAACCTTCGTATTCCGGAATACATCACCCAATTCCTCATACTTCACCCTGTCAAGCGGCGGGTACATCATTACGATCAACCCTATCGCGATGGGGATATTTGTTGTCCCTGACGACAGGCTGTTCCAGAATTCTGCAATATCCGGACTTAACCATCCTGCAATCACACCGATAAACATTGCAAGGAATATCCAGAGGGTAAGGTAACGGTCAAGAAATTTCAGGCGGGTTTTCATGGTTCAATTTGAAAATTTGAAAATCTAAAAATTTGAAAATGTGAAAATGTACCAATTTGAAAATTTGAAAATGCGAAGAATTGAAAATGTGATTATTGAAGCTCAGGCTTGCTTGTCCGCAGATATTGTTATACTTAAAATACCTACATCACCATCTTTGAAGGCTTTTATTTCATCACCCGGCAGATACTTATTCAGGAGTTCGTCAGGCAGGGATATTTCTTTTTGTTTATGTATCCGGATGTTCGTAAACCATGTTTGTTCAATAATTCCAATGTACTCATCCAGTTCGCTTGCTCCTGAAACACAACCAACATACAGTTCGGCGTCTTTACGTAATTTTTCGGGAAGGGACCCCTTTATTACCACATCAGATACACAAAAATGACCTTCAGGTTTCAGAACACGGAATATTTCAGAAAATGCCTTGTTTTTATCGGGAACCAGGTTTAACACGCAATTTGAAAGCACTACATCATATTGGTTATCCGGCAATGGCATTACTTCGATATCACCCTTAACAAATATTACATTTGCGTAACCAAGTTTTTTAACATTTTCATCCGCCTTTTTAAGCTAGAATCTTAATTTCCATATCAATTTGTATTTATCGTTTCGGGAATACCCGAAATATCCTGTTAAATTTTTTTTCACTTTCTGAAGAATTTAGCGAATAAAAGCCTTGCTTCTTCCCAGTTCTCAGGATTGATGCAGTACTTTATATAGGGAGGATTTATCTCACCCTGAATCAGTCCTGCATCTTTAAGTTCTTTCAAATGCTCGGAAAGTGTTGAACGGGCAATCGGAAGTATCTCTGCCATATCACCGCTATAGCAACACTTATTAAGATTAGTTGCCAGATATTCCAGTATGAAAACACGAGTCGGATTGGACAATGCCTTGCCGTATCTGGCAACCTTCCTTTGGTAATCGGTTATTGGTTTTTCCTTCTTAACCATCAATAATTCATTTCGGAATTTCCCGAAACAAATATAAATAAAATGAGCTTGAAGCGTAGTTCACCAGTAATATTCTTTAGTATTTTTTATGTCTTATCATTATTGCCATCTGAACATTGAATTCCTGTAAAATCATAAATGTTAGATCCAAATTGAACCGGCTTTTAAAAAAATAATCTGAGTCTACAGACTTAAACTAAATCTTTACATGATTTTGAAATACACCACATTAAAAATCTTTTGAACTTAAATACCTGGAAGCTTACATTTTTATTTGTATCGTGTAAGATAATATCCGAAATTTGATATAGCCTACTTGTCCTCTTGAAAAAAAGTGCGCTTAATGATTAATAATCAAGCATAACACTATCCGGCAGTCATAAACAAAACCTATGAAATCCACCTTCCTCAAAACAAACCGGAAAATTTTGAAAACATTTTATTTCTGCGGATTTCCCGTTTTGATGATTATAATATATATCCTTAAAACAAAACTATCTGAAAATGAAAAGACTCCTGGTTATTCTTGTAATTATGATTGTTCCATTTCCATTTGGCAGAAGTGAAGAAATATCCTTTTATGACCTGAAATCCGGATTTGCAAATAATAATCCGCTGCCGGAAGTTGACGTTTTTCAGAATCCTGCTGCCCTTGAAGCGAAAGTGATGAGCAGGGTGCTTACAACATTTCCCTTTGTAGCGAATATATTTCCTGATCATTCGGCAACAAACAGTCTGACCAACCAAAATACCAGGGGTTTACGATTCTTCATCGGACAAAGCCAGGCCCGCGATCTGATCCAGTATGATAAAATTGTTGCCAATATTGCCTATACACAAACAAATCCACGTAAAGAATATCTAAAGGAAGAAAGGCAGGGGCTGGTTGATTTCTATATTTTTGCCAATCAGGTGGATGTAACAATAGATGTCAAGCCGGCTTTTCCTATGTGGCGGCAAAGTGCCGCTCAGCTTGCTGAGGCATTCAATATCCAGCAGAATGAGAAGCGCCAGATGGCAGCCAGAACCGGAACTACTCAATCCTTCCAGTCAAAAAAAGCATATCCGGGTCAATCATGGAGGGAGTACATGACAGTTATTGAAGAGTATCACTATGCTATTGCCGAAAATCGTAATTACCTCGGGGCAACGGGAGAACTTTTCGCTTATCTCAATAAATGTACTACACAGGGATATCCCCGTGAGTTCTATAATGGCCTTGTATATGAAATATATCAGGGGGAAGTGCCTACAGAGATTGAGGCAAGGGCACGACTCGTAAGTGGAAACAATGAAATCCTTATGCGCATAAATACAAAAGCACCTAGAAACCAGGGTCTGCCCGACCGGATCCTTGGAATTCACGATGTTGATAATCTGATGAACACCCTGGTAAGAATCATCCTTGAGGAGATAGGCGAAACACCTCCCTCAGGTACGATAACACCCGTAACACCAACAAATCAACCTGTGAATCAACAAACACAAGTAACAACAAACCAACCTGTGAATCGACAAACACAAGTTCCAACAGAGCAACCTGTGAATGACGGTAATCTGATTTATGAAGCTATTGAGAATATTCCAATCCTTCAGGCAACAATGTCGGGTTTTAATCTCTTTGATAACGGAATTTACGGAGTACCTTATGGTCACAGAAAATATAGCACCAGATTTTCCTTATCATCAGTAAAATCACTCTGTTGGGAGCTTGACCTCAGACATCCGGCCCTGGATGTAAGAAGGGCCGTATTGTCAGAGGTAATTATTTTTGATCCATATGGCGAGGCCGCAGCCAGATATGCCTTTGATATAGGGATTCAACCGGGCCTGGAAAGCTCACAAAATATCTTAAAAATGGATTTGCGTGATTTTAAGTATCCTGGAAAGTACCGGATTGAATTATATATTTTCTTTGTAAAATACGCCACCAGGGAATTCATAATAACCGAATAATAAATACCGGCATATTCCAAAAAAGCCTTCTTTATACCCCCAACTTAAATAAGATAAATCCGGAAGTCGGCAGGAGGTAAACATTTGATTTGTTTAGATCCAAGGGTTTATCTCCTATAAGGGGAAACTGTAATTTCTGACCTTTGATTTTTTTGAGTGCTTTTTGGAAGCAGAAACCATCGGATTATTCTTTTTCTTGACAATAACAATATAACTGGAACTGGTTTGCCTGGCCCTGCATGTGGATTTTCTGCCATTGCCGACCGAACCCGTTGAGGCATCTGCAGGCACGACCATCATAAGAAGAACCATTGACAGGATAGCAGTAACCAAATGCTTAATCATCAAAAAACGTAATCCTTTAAAATATCTTCCATGTTCAGGTGAACCTTCCGGTCTTTTTTGAGATTTATTATAAGTGCACGATTCCATGGTTTCCTGTTTTTGTTTGTGCTATCCTTTTTATGCCTCTTTCCCTATCCGCTTGCTGTTCTTTACAAATTAAACGAAGTTTTGAAGAAAAGTACTCATCCCGATTGACGGTGATACAAGAGTATAAAATACCAGGGTAGTTTGTTTTTACTACTTATAACTCTGATTTGTTGCTTATTACTCTACAAACGGTTAACCAAAAACCGGATTTTCCGGATTTGACGAACATCATGTAACTG
>CAZTDW010000095.1:11442-14356 GCA_964611835.1 uncultured Rikenellaceae bacterium
ACTGCTGACTAAAGTAAAATAGAAATGAATGTAATCAGCCAGACCTTGATCATTTTCCGGAATCAATTATATTTAAACCTTTACTTGACTTTCCCACGAATATTGAAATAATCAATAAACCGAAACCAGAAATTTTCAAGTTATGAGATCAAGCCTGCCAGTAATTTTATATCTACTCATCTGCAGCATGCTGTTTGCCTGCCATTCTGAAAATTCCGGAGGAAAAAATTCAGTGGTCCAAACCAGAAGAGGAGTGGTTGTTTATCCAAGCGACATCATTTCAACCGGCGGCCTGAAACTGGTTGAATTCATGCGCGAAGCTGACCTTAATGTGTTGGGCATACATACGAACACTCTTTCGGAAAACCTGTCTGACCTCAGATCTTTTCTTGAAAGCGATGAAGGTCAACTGTTACTTAGAGAATGTGAAAAAACCTCAATATCAATTGAATTTGAATCACATGCCCTGCATGAACTTCTACCCAGGGAATTATTCGACAGCCATCCGGAATATTTCAGACTTGACTCAGACGGAGTAAGAAAAAAAGACTACAATATGTGTTTCAGCTCGGAAGAAGCCTATAAGGAAATTGAAAAGAACATAAGTGAAATAACAAAATGGCTTAAACCTTCCACCCACAGGTACTTTTTCTGGACAGATGATGTGGAACATTCATTCTGCAGCTGTGATTCGTGTAAAAAATATTCAGAAAGTGAACAGGCTTTGTTATTCGAGAACAGGCTTCTGACAGTGCTGCGCAAGACAGACACATTGGCTACCCTGGCTCACCTGGCATACGGGAGTACCTACAGGGCACCCGTCAATGTAAAGCCATCGGAAGGAATCTTCCTCGAATATGCTCCAATTAACAGGGACTATTCAAAACCCCTTTCTGAGGAGCATTTGCTGAATCTTGAAAAGAATTTGCAGGTATTCCCAAAAAATACGGCACATATTCTTGAGTACTGGCTTGATGCCAGCATGTTCTCAAAATGGGACCGGAAAAATCTTGTAAAAGTGCCCTGGAACCAAAATAGTTGTGACAGGGATGTACAATACTATTCCGGGTTGGGCATTTCCTCTATAACATCATTTGGGACATGGATGATTAACAGCGACTATTTTTTGAAATACCATGAAGATGATGCCCACCAGATCATAAAAGAATACGGTTCTATTCTGAAAGTATACCTCAAATGATTTCAAAATAGTTAAAATTTGATGACAAATAGTCGTTTGACTGCCTTTTGACCAGGCTATTGCTTACAACTTTTAAAAACAATAAACATCCTATTAGCAGATTGGCACATCCCGGCAAGTCAGATTGGAACTGTCGGACAATTATCTCCCGGGTTTATTCCGGAGTACAAGTACCCATAACGTGATCAAGATCGCTGCACTCTTCAGCCCAGGTTATATCAATGCCTGTCTGAACATTGCCAAAGGCATCCACGCATGTACAGGTCCGTTTTTTGCAACCGGCCAGACTGATCAGAACTATAATACTGATTAATACTAAAACTTTTTTCATGGGATTATGATTTAGGTGATTATTGATTTTTGCATTATCCGTTAAGGAATCTGCCATTTGTTTTAATTGAAATTCGGAGGGTTTAACTAAAATGCATAGGTTTAACGATCTTGCTATACACGGCTTGTTATTTTTTAAAAAGTATGTGATTCAAAATATCTCTGATCGCATAAACCTGGCCAGCTCCTTGCCGCATTTGGCGTAGGCTTCTTCAATTCTTCTGTGATCATCCGAATATGAGCTGAAAACTTCGTCGCCCACAATATTTGACATTGAAATCACAAGAGGATTAGTATGATTGTCAGCTGATCCCAGCGTTGCAACAACATTGATATAGGTAGGTGACTTCTGAAAATTCCTGTTAAATCCGACCTCGATGAGCTGTGTATGCAATTTCAAGGTAAATTGCTGATCATCAGCAATGGTATCAGCAAAGAAAGAAGCACCTGAGAACTTATTGAACAGCTCTATGAATTTAGGCTGCCAGATAGCTTTCCTGTAGCTGTACCACTTTCTTTCCCAGCTGTCACCAGTTCCTTTTTTCCGTTTTTCAGCATCATCCTTCATATAATCAATGTATGATTGTTCCCTGCCGAATTCTCCGACATTGAGATCACTAAAGTCGAACACGACAAGCAATGCACCTGATTTTTTAAAATCGCGCGGATTTCCGGAAACGATCCTGACTTCCTGTTTGGGTATCTTTTTGACACTCTTTACTGACTGACCTCCAACATAAAGTGGAACCAGGCCGAATACAATGAGCAGAATAAGAAGCTTTTTCATCAATATAAGAAATAGGCAGGAGGAATAATTTAATGAATTCAGATCAATAAGTAACTATTTGGTTGACAGCTTGCAGCCGACAATTTCCTTCTCAGCCTTATCAAGTTCGGGAATAATGAATTCGCAGCAATCGCCCCTTACATAATAGGTTTTTCCCGCCTCGACATCAAGGTCAACTGCCCTTCTGGTATTGGTAACCTGAGCCCAGAAGGTGTACCTGCCCGGATCTGCAAAATAAACAAGATATGTTTTGTTCCTTAAGTGTGATTCACTGACTTTTTCATCGTTGGCATTTACCGTATAATGAACAGCGGCACCCACAATACTTCCCGGCCGGTAGATATATACGAGTGCCTTACCTTCAGGTATTTCACTTACCGGTTCAAATGCCTGGGCAAACGATGATACAGATATTGATGTTAATGCCAAAAGACATAAAATTCTGGACAATGTTTTCATGATTTTAATTTTTAGCTGAAAGGAATAAGATATTAACTTTATAATTACTAACCACTTAAACGACCTTATAGCCTGAACGATTCAGTCTGAAAAAACATTGAAACATTAAACATGAATTATCAGGAGATATCAATTTT
>CAZTDW010000096.1:0-14326 GCA_964611835.1 uncultured Rikenellaceae bacterium
ACGCCACATTTTTTATTTGCGGTGAAAATGTGTTATGAAAATTATTTTGTGATTTCGTGGTGGAAACGCCACGCATGGCGTTTGTGGTAGAAACGCCACGCATGGCGTTTTTACAATGGTTACCATGATTATGGTAACCGTTGTCACCATGATTTTGATTATATTGATTTTTACCGGTTATGATTATTGCATGAAAATGATCGGGCATAATCACAAATTCATCCAGGGTAATATTCATATCCGGACGGACCGATGGTGTTTTTAACCATTCGTCTCTTAAAATTGCCCCGATTTTTGACAGAACAATATTCCCGTTTTCAATTTTCCCGAAATATGAATTTTTGTCCTTTATACATTTAATAAATCCAAACTGGCTGTAATCATTTTTCTATTGCCAAATATGTGATATTGGTTCGCAGTAATAATTCCTCGAATCTCAAACTTTAATTGTTGTGCACATAAAGCTTACATGTACTATGGGTTATAATTATGGGCTTGATATTTAGTCAATAATTCACTTACAGAATACCTGACCCCATTTTTGATAACAATTTCCACGTTCCATATATCACTGATTTTATTCAGAGGATCGCCGTCAATTATAACCATATCGGCAAGTTTTCCTGGTTCCACCGATCCAAGATCTGCAGTCACTCCTGCAGCTTCAGCAGCTTTGATTGTTGCAGACTGCAGTGCCTGGAATGGAGTCAGTCCACCATCTACAAAAAGCCAGAGCTCAGCAAGTAAGCTTGTACCGTATGGTACAAACGGAGAATCAGTACCGGCAGTAATCCTGCCTCCTGAATTAATGACCGAATGGACAGCCTTCTGAAACTCATGAAAGTTAGGGCCGTAATTCGTAGAGGAGGGTCTGTTTGCCCAACCCGAGATATAATCCCCCGAATAAAAGGCTCTGAATTGTTTATTATCGAGCAGTCGGGGATATTCTTTAATGATCTTTGTGAAACCTTCATGCATAACAATTGTTGGAGTGACCGTCATGCCTGAGCCGACATAGATCTGTATTACATCATCATATATTCTGTTAAGTGCCGACTGTTTGGGTGAATATCCCCGCCGGCTCGTTCCCCTGAAATGCTCCACAGCATCTATGTTGTAAGCTGCTGCCGGAAATATCTCGTGTGAGGAAACCGGAAGCCCTAGTTTATGCGCTTCGTCAATAATCTCCTTCTGTACAGAATCGGACATTCTGACGTATGTTTTGACAAGGTCAGATCCAAGTTTATCCGCACGTTCCATCTCAAGTTTCATATGTTCCCTGCTTACCACAGGATTAGATAAACCATAATAGACTCCGCTTCCGTCAAGAAATCCGGTTGAGAAAAGCCTTGGGCCAGGCGTTCTTCCTGATGACCATGCTTCCTTGCGTTCCAGTGCATCGTAAGGATCGGCCCCGGTCTCCCGAACGGAGGTAATTCCATTTGCGAGAAACATCTTTCCCAGTTTCTCTCCCACACCGGAATGAAGGTGGGCATGACTTTCAAACAATCCGGGCATTACTGACATGTCTGAAGCATCAATCACGAAAATATCTTCCCGTTCGCGGTGAGGTTCAACAGTTTTTATCCGGTGACCATCTATCAGAATATCAACGTCACAGATATAATCACTATCGATCCCATTAAACAGCCTGCCAGCGTGAATTACATATTTTTCACCAGGGAAACATGGTTTCCAGGTCAGGTCAATATTAATATCTGTCTGCTTACCTGTTTCGATTTCAACTTTCCGGAGATGATCGGTTGCCATATATACAATCGCTTTCGAGTCACCTGTCCAGCTGATATTGTCAGCAAGCTCCTTCGTAATCTGCCTCGATTTTCCGGTGATCTCGCCATTTTCATCAACAGGTATGATACACAGGCAGCCATCGCTAATATAAGCAATCATTGTTCCATCGGGGGACCATACGGGTCCGTTCTGACCTCTTATTCCCGGATTCGCGGAAGTATCGAAATTAATAAATCTGCTTGTTTTATCATCGGTCGAAACGATAATAAAACCATTAATGCCCTCCCGGTAACGTGACGAGGCTGGCTTCAATGCCATAGCTGTTATTTTTTTACTGTCCGCTCCCCAGCTCGGCTTTCCGGGAACAAACAACCTGCCGGTAATTTTTTCGGTCTGGTTGTTATTCAGATTTACCGTATACAGTATGGCCGATCCCCACTCATTCATTTCCTCCTTGGCAAAGAACGCGATTTTATTGCCATCAGGTGACCATGCTGGCATCGAGACATTGTTTTTCAGCTTTGTATCAATCAGTCTCGGATTACCGGTGATCAAGTCATGAATCCATAACTGCATTCTTCCGCCACAGTCAGAAACATAGGCAAGAGAGTTCCCATCAGGGGACCACACTGGATCCAGATCAACATGCGGATCATCAGTGACCTTTTCGACCATCCCGCCAATAGTGTGTACGTAGATATCGTTAAGGGCTGAAAAAGCTATACGCATACCGTCGGGAGATACTACCGGTCCTGTTATGCCAAAAATCCTGCGTTCATCCTGATCATCAAAATCAATCTTCTTTCTGGTGTAGGTTGAGCGGTCAAGGCTTACAACAGCTTCAAAGGGAACTGCTTCTGCATAAGCATTTCCTATTATCCGTTTTTTTATTTTTCCATCGGCAGTGTACAAAAAGGTGTTGCTGCCGATCCATGCTGACCTGAAAGGGAAAATGTCTTCATTAGAAGATAATTCAGTTGTGAAGCCAGTTTCAGTATTCATAAGCATTAATCGGGTATCTTCCCTTTCATACGCCGTAAAAGATATAAGATCACCAATTGCGTTCCATGAAGGAGCTGCAAGCCTTAAGGAAGAATGGTAGACAATGGTTTTATTGCCGTCCCTCAAAATACATATGCCGGCATCCTTACCATCAGAAACATAGGCTATCTTCTGTCCGTCGGAGGAAACAGAAGGATTGTATTCATTTCCGGAATCACTGGTTATTTGAAACAGCTGATTAGTGACAAGGTCGGTCTGCCAGAGGTCGTAGTTGCCGTTCCTGTCGGAGGAGAAAAGTATTTTTCTTCCATCCGGTGTCCAGCATGGTTCACGGTCATCATGGTTCCCAAATGTGATCTGACGGAGATCACTTCCGTTTTTTCTCACTGTCCATATGTGATAGGTTCCGCTCCTGTAAGAATGGAAAGCTATCATTTCCCCATCGGGCGACCACGCAGGTTCGTGGCAGTCTCCAAGATCATCGGTTACAGGCATTGCTGCACCGCCTGTTGCAGGCATTATCCAGATAGTCCCCTGGAGATCAAGTGCAAGGATCTTATTGTCAGGAGAAACAGCGATGGCCATGTTTGTACCTTCTTTAAGGCTCAGATTAATCTTGACATGATTGGTTTTATTATGACTGCAGAAAGTGGAAGCTGCAAGAATCACTGCCAGAAAAGCAAGATTTTTCACGTGTTGATCTTTTCTTTTCAAATTTCCAGATTATTAAGCTACGTTAATGTTAAAGGGTTTACCGCATAAACCAGGTAAGATTACATTTATTATTTTTACTAAATATACCGAATTCCTGATGAATACTTTCAACATGCTGGCAGTTTGGTTTAAATGTGTATTTCGCTATCTGTTTGTTATCCGTTCAGGAGTGTAATTCTTTATGGTTATAGCAGCCAGTATTTTAGCTGCTCAAAATTATTCTTTTAAGGAATACACAGTGCTGGACGGATTGCCTCAAACCCAGGCGAGAATTTTATATCAGGACAGCCGGGGATTTTTATGGATCATTACCAGAATTGGGATTTCAAGGTTTGACGGTATTGAATTTAAAAACTTCTTACGCAAAGACGGATTACCTGCAAACATCATTGGACAGATCTTCGAAGACAGTGAAGGTCATATTTGGGCACTTTCCACCAATGGAATATCAAGATATGACGGGTATGCCTTTAAATATTTTCCCTACAGCGATGAATTGCTTTATGAGGGATTCAGATGCGCAATTAATCTGAACGATACCATTCTACTCGTTTTAAATAATCTAAATGACTCTGACAACAAGCTAATCTGTTTTAAGGATGGAGAATATTTCAAATACCCGGCTAAAAACAATGTTCTGGATACTATTTCGGTTATTTCAATAAATTTTGACAAGGCATCAGGGTTTTATATTTTACTGGATTCTTATAATAATGCCTGGAAATGGAAGAATAATGAACTAATCCCTTTTCGGGACATAAAAATCAATTTTGTAAGAAATGACAGAGGTAAAATTGTCCTAGAAGGAGAGGAGGGTAATTTCGAAATCTTTAAGATGCTATCCCGCAATAAGTCTCAAATCTAATGTTTCCATTTTTCAGGATTTGCCCTGATATAATTCCTTATTCGTTCCAATGCGGTTTTATCAGGGATAATGTGATCATAGAATCTTGGTTGCCAATACAAATCCATTTTCAATTTCTTCGCGGATGTTGTCACCGCCGATTTGACACCCCGGATAATTGACGCCACATTTTTTATTTGCGGTGAAAATGTGTTATGAAAATTATTTTGTGATTTTGTGGTGGAAACGCCATGCATGGCGTTTTTACAACGGTTACCATGATTATGGTAACCGTTGTTACCATGATTTTGATTATATTGATTTTTACCGATTATGATTATTGCATGAAAATGATCGGGCATAATCACAAATTCATCCAGGGTAATATTCATATCCGGACGAACGGATGGTGTTTTCAACCATTCGTTTCTTAAAATCACCCCGATTTCTGACAGAACAATATTCCCGTTTTCAATTTTACCGAAATATGGAATTTTGTCTTTGGTGCATATTGTAATAAAATATTTTCCCGGCTTCGCATAATCAAAGCCGGTTTTGCGTTTGGAACCAATCAAATATTTATTCCTGAAATAAGGACACATAAAACAATACAGCGGACGTATGCAATGTAATCAAAATGTATCAAATTTCAAAGTGGTAGAAACGCCATGCATGGCGTTTCTACCACGGAAAAATATTAACTTAAGGCCAAAAATCACCCGATGATAAACAGAAGACAATTTTTAACCAGGATGTCAATTGCAACCGCAGCAACGGTTGCATTTCCGGGTGCAGTTAATTCTGCATGGTATGGGAAAACCGATGAATATGTCACCGTGGAAACGAGCCATGGAAAAATACGCGGTATCAGGACGGAAGGTGTAAATATATTCAAGGGAATTCCATATGCAGGAAGGATCTCCGGCGACAGACGCTTTCGCCGTCCTGCCAGACTGGAACCATGGGCAGGTGTCCGTGATGCCCTGCGTCTCGGGAATCCTGCCATTCAGCCCCCTAACCAGACCTACGGCCTTAATGAACCCGAACCTGCAGAAGACTGTCTCTTCCTCAACATATGGACCCCGTTGAACGACAACGGGAAACGGCCTGTGATGTTCTATAACCATGGTGGCGGATTTTCAACGGGATCAGGCGGTTCTCAGGGCCAGGATGGTGCCAACCTGGCACGTTTCTTTGACGTTGTGGTCGTTGAAACCAATCACCGCCTCGGGATAATGGGCTACCTGTATATTGATGAGATCGCCGGTCCCGAATATTCGGGATCGGGGAATATGGGAATGCTGGATATAGCGGCAGGTCTGGAATGGGTTAACAGGAACATCGAATCGTTCGGGGGTGATCCGGCAAATATCATGATATTCGGTGAATCGGGAGGAGGCGCAAAAACTTCCTGTCTTTATGCAATGCCATCTGCAGCCCCCTATTTCCATAAAGCATCCATTGAGAGCGGTCCGGGTATCCGCATGACTCCCCGTGAAGTTGCCGCCCAGACAACAGCAATGGTTCTGAAGGAATTGAATATTGACAGGAAAGACTGGAAAAAGCTTCTGGATGTGCCTGTATCCGAACTTCTAAGGCTGCAGGCTGTACTTCCTTCAAAGGCACCCCGGCCTTCCCCCGCCGACAGGAAAAAAGGACTGATGGAGTCTTCCCCCGGAGGTTTTTCACCTGTGGTTGATGGGATTGTTCTGCCTGATCATCCTTTTGATCCGGTTGCTCCCCCGATTTCAAAGGAGAAACCTCTTCTCGTAGGGTGGAACGAAGACGAATATACATTCTTTGGAATGGTGTCGAACGATAAAAGCATTTTCAATATTGATTTTGATAAGTTGCCTGTCAGGCTGAAGCCGCAGTTCGGCGAAGATACCCAAAGGATAATAGATACGTACCGTAAAACCCGTCCCGGAGCATCGGCAGCAGATCTCCTGGTAGCGATCCAATCCATTAACATGATGGGCCTTGATTCCATCGTTATTGCTGAGAGAAAGACGGAACAGAAAGGAGCTCCGGCTTACCTTTATAATTTCGGTTACAAATCGGATAACAAAGTTCCAGGTACAGACTATCCTATGGGGACACCCCATGCCATGGATATATCCTTCAAATTCAACAATGAACAGCCTCAGAAAGACGGCACTCCCGGTACCAGCTATTGGGGAGGTTCGAGACCTGAAAGATTTATTGCTTCACGCAATTTTGCAGAATTGTGGACAACATTTGCCCGGACCGGTAAACCGTCAGCCAAGGGCGCGCCGGAATGGCCGCCATATGACCTCACTGAACGCCCTGTTATGCGTATTGACACAAAATGTGAAGTGATCAGAAACAGATATTCGGAAGAGCTGAAGATGTGGAGAGAAATAGGGAGGTTGTAGTTTTTCACTTCAGTTTTTCTACCTGATTTTTTTACAATACATTTTGGATGATGCAGGAACACCATGCGTGGTGTTCCTAAATCATGACATCCTAGCCGACCTTATTATCTTCCAGCCAAGCCAGGTATTTGCCAGACCGACAACAAAAAACAACGGCTGAAGCAAACTGGAAAGGGATATCCACCAAACCTGAATTATTATCCAGATTGTCAGGGCAATGCCCAGTAACAGTCCTGCATGCCCTGCATATCTGCTTCTGAAAAAAGAAAGTACCGCTGCCACAAGGTTGGCAAAACCATTTACAAAAAAAAGATAAAGCCCCGGCAGCAGGAATGAATTGAGGGGTGAGTCTGCGAGCAGATCGGGTGACATTCCCAGACCTGCACCGGTTGTGTCCTTAAACATTCCATACCCTGCAGGGATGGCTCCGATGGCTGTAAAAGCCTGTAATGCTCCAAGAATGAAATAGTATTTCTTCATGAGAAATCCTGAGGGTTAATGTTCTTCGTAGGAAAAAGTGAAAAAGAGATTGAGGCATCAGGGGAAGCAGGAATTATGAAAACAGCCGGAACCACAGTTATAACAGGTGTTTTGTTTCGTTTCATAACAGATAATACTAGGAGGGCAAAAATAAAAATTAAAAACATTGGCGAATTACATTCCAGCATGAGTTTATATCTTAAATATTCTTACTGCCGACAGCTTGAAAGGAGCTATCCTGCTGTAGGGATCCAGTTCATCCCTCGTAAGGCGGTTTACCTGGGATTCCGTAAAATGCCAGGGCATAAAAACCTCCCCTTCAAGTACATCCTCCGATATTCGCGCAATTGTTTCGAGCTGGCCTCTGCGGGATTCCAGCCTTACCCTGCCGCCATCAGTCACACCGAGTCTGGCGGCGTCGATGGGATTGATCTGGACAAAAGCCTCGTTGACAAAATCCATAAGTGCTTTTGTACGTCTTGTCATGGTTGCCGTATGATAGTGATAAAGCAGTCTTCCGCTGTTGAGGATCATGGGGTATTCCCCGTCGGTTTTTTCCTTTTGGTGAACATATTCCACTGGGAACAGCCTGCCGCGTCCGGAGGATGTATTGAACCTGTCGAGATAGAGGGTCGGTGTGCCGGGATGATCCCTGCCGGGGCAGGGCCACTGGATGCTGCCCTGTTCAAGTCTGGAGTATGATATCCCTGCCATGATCGGTGTTACCCTGGCTATCTCATCGAAGATTTCACTCTCATCACGGTATCCGGGCATGGGCTTGCCCATTCTGCCGGCAAGGTCATGTATTATTTTCCAGTCGACCCTGGCTTCACCCGGGCAGTCAACGGCTTTTCTGACACGAAGGACCCTTCTGTCGCTATTTACGAAAGTGCCTTCCTTTTCGGCCCACGATGAAGCCGGCAGTACCACATCGGCAAAACTGGTTGTCTCTGTGTGAAAAATATCCTGCACAACGACAAACTCCATTCTCTTCAGAGCTTCCTCTGTATGGTTAAGGTTGGGATCGCTCAGCATGGCATTTTCACCCATTATGAATATGCCTTTGATCATTCCTGCATAAGCTGCCTGCATGATCTCAACAGTTGTAAGTCCCGGTTTTGGGGAGAGAGATTCGTACGGTACGCCCCACACTTCTGAAACCACGCGCCTGTTATCATCATTTATTACCGGGATATAGCCCGGGAAGTTTGAGGGTGAACAGCCAACATCGGTGGCTCCCTGGACATTATTCTGACCTCTGGGAGGATTGATACCGCACCTATCGCGTCCTACTTTCCCCGTTATGAGCATCATGTTTATGAGGCTGAACACATTATGCGTTCCGGTTATCTGCTGGCTCATGCCCATTCCCGTGGCAATCATTGCTGTGGGCGCAGTTGCATAAATCCTGGCAGCTGCTTCAAGCTTACCGGAAGGGACACCGGTGATCTCGGAGACATATTCAGGATTATAGGCCGAAGTCAGTTTATCAAGCTGTTCAAAAGCTTCCATTCCTCCTTCAATCCTTTCCTTAATGAACCTGGTGTCGGTCCATCCATTTTTTATAATTATATGAACCAGCCCGTTAAGCAGGGCAACATCGGTCCCGAGCTTTGGTTGCAGCCAGATGGTGGCATAACGTACCAGGGGGGTCCATTTCGGGTCAACTACGATGATTTTCTGTCCTTTTGCCGCTCCCTGCTTAACATAGGTAGCTGTTATAGGATGGGTGTCAATAATATTATTCCCTGTAACGAAAAGGCAGTCGGTAGTTTCGAAGTGTTCGACCGGATTGCTGCCTGCTCCGTCACCGATTGCTTTCAGCATCGCTGTGACGGTTGATGCATGACAGAGTCGCGTGCAATAATCTATATTGTTTGTGCCGAATGCGGTACGTATGAATTTCTGAAACAGGTAGTTGTCTTCATTTGTGCATTTTGCCGAGGCATAGCCTGCAAGGGAATCAGGACCGTATTTATTCCTGATATCCGTGAACCGGGCTGCTATATGATCGAGAGCCTCATCCCAGGTTGTCTCTTCAAACCTGCCTTCACGCTTTATAAGCGGTTTGACCAGCCTTTCGGGACTGTGAACAAATTCATAACCGAATCTTCCCTTCACACAGAGCCTTCCGTCGTTGGGTGATACTCCCTCAACTCCATTACTCCTTACAATACGGCCGTCCTGAACAAAAAGCTCTATCTGGCATCCCACTCCGCAATAGGGACATGTAGTAACTACACGTTTCTCAATTCTGTCGAGCCTTATTTTATCTCGTCCCGGTTTTTCAACAATGGCGCCGGTAGGGCATAGCTGGATGCATTCACCGCATCCGTCACATTCACTCTCTCCCCATATCCCGGTCCCGGCGATAATGAAAGAATTTATGCCCCTGTCTGTGAATGACAGTACGTTTTTGCCCTGTACCTCATCGCATGCCTTTATGCAACGGAAGCACTTGATGCATTTTGAAGGATCATAAGTGAGTACGGGAGACGAATTATCCTTTTCATATTTCAGGGTCTTCCAGACCGGTTTGAAGGACCTGTTCTCAGGCCTGTCAAGATCATACCTGCTGAGAAGTTCCCTGAGCTCATCGGTATATGTAAAGTCATAGTTGTCATTATGTTCATACAGCAGGTAGTTCAGCATAAGCTTTCTGATCTCTTCAAGCTCATTGTCAAAAGCTGTGACCTTCATTCCCTCTGTCACCCTGACAGTGCAGGAAGTTATCAGCCCCTTCATCCCTTCTATCTTCACAAGGCAGAGCCTGCATGCGCCTGTCGGAGTCAGCTTCCTGTGATAACACAATCCCGGGATCTCTATACCGTTACTGCGTGCGGCTTTGAGCAGGTTTGAACCTTCAGGTACATTTATCGTTTTATTGTCAATAGTCAATTTAACCATTATCCTGACTTGTAAGGTTTTTTATTCTGCTGCAATCATCTCTCTGAAATGCCGGTGAAGTGTTTCGATCGGGAGTACTGGTGACTGTCCGAGAGGGCACAGAGCACTTTTTGCCATCTGTCGGGAATGATCAAGTATGTCATCTAAAATGGACAAACGTTCGTCAGGGCCATTTCCGGAGAGCTCCATTGATCTTTCATGAAGATAGGCGGTCCCGATGCGGCATGGCACACATTTACCGCAGCTTTCATGTCTGAAGAATCGTAATATGTTTTGAATCAGAGGTATTATCTTTCTGTTGCTCCCTGCGACAATAACTGCCCCGGAGCCAAGAGTGGCTCCTTTTTCTTTCAGTCGCTCGTAACACATTGACAGATCAGAATATGAGTACGGGACAAATGTGCCGGCTGCACCTCCCAGCAGAACAGCTTTCCAGGGTTTACCATCACTGGTTCCTCCTGCAAGGCCGTTTATCAGGTCATTTAGTTTTACTCCGGCCTCTGCCTCATAACAACCTGGTTTCCTGACATCTCCGCTTATGGAAAATATTTTCGTGCCGGGAGTCCTTTCAGTTCCTGATGACCTGTACCATGAGCTTCCATGCAGGATGATACCCGGGATATTAGCCAGTGTTTCAACATTATTGACCAGGGTCGGTTTCCCCCACAATCCCTTTTCGGCAGGGAATGGAGGTTTTATCCTCGGGTAGCCTCTTTTGCCTTCAAGCGACTCAAGAAGGGTCAGCTCCTCACCGCACAGGTATGAACCGGCGCCCGGCATTATCCAGAGGTCAAATGAATACCCGCTGCCGAGGATGTTTTTCCCCAGGTAACCTCTTCGGTATGCCTGGTCTCTTGCTTTTTGCAGTCTGGCGATTGAATCGTAATACTCGCCTCTGATATATATATAACCTTGTTCAGCGCCTATGCTGTACGCTGCAATTGTCATTCCTTCGATGAGAAGATGAGGATCGCTCTCCATTATAACTCTGTCCTTGAATGTTCCGGGTTCTCCCTCGTCGGCGTTGCAGACAACATATACTGAAGTTGAAGTGCCCCTGACTGCTGCCTGCTTTTTTGAACCCGTGGGAAATCCGGCTCCTCCTCTTCCCCTCAGTCCGGATGCCATCACCTCCTCAACAACCATTTCTGATGTGCCGGAAAGTGCCTTGGTCAGGGCTTTGTAGCCGCCTGCATCGACATATTCATCTATGCTTTCCGGGTTGATAATGCCTGAATTTCTCAGGATAATTCGTTTTTCCCTTATCATTCGGTTCTTCTTTTACCTTATCCTCAATTCTTCAAGTACTGCTGTAACAGATTCGGGAGTGAGGTTGCCGTAAACAGTTCTGTTCACCATCATTGCCGGAGCGACATCACAAATCCCCAGGCATTCAGCTTCCTCGACGGTAAAGAGCCAGTCAGATGTCGTCTCTCCAACTTTTACTCCAAGTATTTTGCAAAGCGTTTCTATTAATGAGGTTGAACCCATCATATTGCAGACAGGTGAGTTACATACCCTTAGGATGTACCGGCCTCTGGGTACCAGGCTGAACATCGAATAATAACCTGCAACCCCGTGGACCCATGAAAGATTGACATTGAGGTGCTTTGCCGCAGCTTTTAGCGCATTTTCAGTAAGATAATTACGTGGATTATTATCCTGAAGGGCATGAAGGAGAGCAAGAATATTTGACCTGTCGGGACTGAACCTGCAAAAGATATCCTGTTGTTCCATTTCTGCAGCCGTTTAAAATGTAAAAGATAAAGAAAATTTTCAATGCTCAGATTTCAAAAACTATGTTAAATATGAGTGATTTGGTAAATTAATTGTTTAATAAGTTTCTTTATGCTCATATGCTTATGGAGAAAACAGACTTAAATTTTCCTGGAGCAGCATCTGGGTCTGCCGATTGAATACCTGATTAAAGAATCTATGGAAAATGTAAATCTTTTCACCAATGGCGAAACCAGGTCTGACGACATCACATTACTGGCGGTTGGGTATAATGGATAGAATGGGGACCGTGACTGAACCCCTTTTAAAGTATTAAATTATTAGTGATTGTATCCACAGAATCGATAATTTATTAATAAACAGGAAGTCGATTGACAAATTTTATCCTGACAAATTAAGAGTATAAAGCAGGAGCTAAATACCCTTGGCCGGTAAAAGTATGATTATATTGAAATAGCAGCCGTCTTATCTGGCTTTTGCTATTTGATAAACCAACATCTCTTGGGTGTTATTATCAAAAGGTCACATATACTTCATTTGAGCAAGTGCCTGCCGCAGTGCAAACCTTGTAAGTATGTTGGGTTCCGGACTTTTTTAGATTGCTGGTGTAAGGACTGGTTACTGATGTGGCAATTTTTGCTTCATCGAGAAATACATCTACAATAGTTATTGCAGGATCCCATGTCAGAGTTACCTTAAGGATGTTTTTGTTAACAGTGCTGGTGGTTGCTGTTAATTTTATAGCATCCGGGTCACTATTTGTGGTGACTGCCACTGATTTAGTCACTGAATTTGTAGCACCATCATCATCTGTTACAGTAAGTGAAACCTGGTAGATTCCTTCTGTGGCGTAAGTATGGATTGGATTAGTGTCATCAGTAGCAGATCCATCACCAAAATTCCAGCTTCTCGCTGTTATGGTTCCATCATTATCGGAACTTTGATCAGTAAAATTAACTGTCAAACCAGCAACTGAATAAATGAATCCTGCGACCGGACTCTGGTTTGAGGGAGGAGTACCAGTCCCTGCCCAGCCGAGTCTTTCCTTATTATTATCCGGATCATTCTGTACTTTCATACCCTCATTATCAGTTTGTGCTTTTCCTGCATCAATCAGGGCCTGCCTGATTCCATAAACACCGGCTGCAGAAGTTGCCCTTCCATTTGCAGCAATATGTAGAACTGCCAATCCGGCAGCATGCGGAGATGCCATGCTGGTCCCGCTCATGGTTGCATAATTCATATCCTTGTAACAGGACAGAATGTTAACTCCCGGTAATATCAGGTCAATTGCTGCACCTGGTGAATTAACAGGATTATCTGCAACAACTGACCTGCTGTAATTACTAAAGGATGCAAAAGAATCATCGGCTCCGTAATTTGTGGAAGATCCCACACCTCCATATTCTCCGTCTGAATCTGCAAGTGCAGAGATTGCTGCTGCTTCAGGATATGCTGCAGGTATAATATCGTCGCTGGTTCCAAATACTCCGTCATTGCCATAAACATCACTGCTTTCATTGCCAGCAGCAACAACTACTACTATACCGGCATTCACACAGTTCTTTATTGCATTATGATAGGTACTGCTAACTCCCTGTCCGCCAAGGCTCATGTTTATCACTTCAATATCAGAAGATCTGGCTCTCACCCAATCCAGTCCCTTGATAATATCGCTTAAATAACCCGAACCTCTGGAGTTCAGTACTTTTACAGCATATAAACCGGCACCGGGAGCAACCCCCACAACTCCATCATTATTGTCCCTGGCACCAATTATACCTGCAACATGTGAACCATGTCCATTGTCATCATCATAATTACTATCGGTAAATCTCCCGTTATAAAATCTTACTCCGCCTATGACATTTAATTCAGGATGCTCTTTATCTATACCTGTGTCTATTACTGCTGCATCGACATTAATACTGCCATCAACACCATCTATTGAAGCTGTTGCATTTTCATCAACAGCAATGCGTCTTATGCCGGTAGGAATAGTCTGTCCAATTGCATACATAATAATATCCGGTTCAATAAAGTCGATCAAGGGATGATTGCGCAATCCGTTTAAAGCTTGCTCGGGGACCTTTGCAGAAAATCCCTTAAAAACATTCTCATAGACATGGCCCAATTCCAATCCGAACATTTTGCTCAGCTTTTCCGCTTCAGATGATGGATTAGTAATAATATCCCTTAAAACAATGATATATCTTCCCCGGATATCTTCGGGAATTGCGTTGCTACCTTCTATGCTGCCATTATTCAATTGGATATCCGTTTCGAATAATCTGTCATCCTGAAGTGAACATGATGAAATCACTGCCAATAGAATGAAAAGGCAGGTTAGTTTTACTGATACTTTCATAGCTTCGAGTTTAGATTAAATGGGTTATTAATATAGTGAAAATTGGTTAGATAATATTACTTCAGAATAGTATTTTTGATCAAGCCATCCATAAAATTGATTAATTTATCAGTCTTGATTTACCCT
>CAZTDW010000097.1:0-14006 GCA_964611835.1 uncultured Rikenellaceae bacterium
TCACGAATAGGAAAATTACCTGTAAACCTGCCCGATGGAGTCTCTGTGAATATCAGCGACACCAATGTGGTTAGTGTGAAAGGACCTTTGGGAGAACTGACCCAGAATGTTGCCAGGGACCTTAAGGTGGAAGTTGTGGACAACACGCTCGTTATATCACGTCCTACTGACTCGAAGAATCATAAATCGTTGCACGGCCTTTACAGGGCCCTCATCGCCAATATGGTGACCGGAGTGTCGCAGGGATTTAAAAAGGAACTCGAGCTGGTAGGTGTCGGTTACAGAGCTGAGGCAAAAGGTCAGTTGCTTGAAATGAGCCTTGGATATTCACACGATATAATCATTCAGCTGCCTGATGAAGTTACGGTTCAAACCAAAACTGAAAGAAGAAGTAATCCTGTCATCACCCTGACCTGTATCGACAAGCAGCTCATAGGGCATGTGGCTGCAAAGATAAGATCTCTCCGTCCGCCTGAACCCTACAAGGGAAAAGGCATCAAGTTTGTCGGAGAACAGCTTAGAAGAAAAGCCGGAAAATCTGCAAGCGTCTAAGTGAGGTAATTAATTGGTAAAAAATTAAGAATCATGGCCTTAACCAAGTTAGAAAGAAGAACAAGGATCAGAATGAGGATCCGGAAAAAAATAAACGGAACCACCGACAAGCCAAGGCTTGCGGTTTTCCGAAGCAACAAACAAATCTATGTTCAGGTGGTTGACGACCTGAAAGGAGTAACGCTTCTTGCAGCAAGTTCAAAAGAGAAAGATTTTGCCGGTAAACCCGGAATTAAAAAGACCGAACAGGCAAAAATGGTAGGTAAAATGCTTGCAGAAAGATGCATTGAAAAAGGTATTTCCAGTGTAGTTTTCGACAGGAGCGGATATAAGTATCATGGTAGAGTAAAATCATTGGCTGATGCAGCACGCGAAGGCGGCTTAAAATTCTAATCAATTATGGGAAACGGAATAAGAAAAGTAAAAACCAGCGATCTTGAACTTAAAGACAGGCTTGTCAGCATCCAGCGAGTTACCAAAGTAACCAAGGGAGGCCGTACATTCAGTTTTTCAGCAATAGTAGTCGTCGGAAATGAGGATGGAATTGTTGGGCACGGACTCGGCAAAGCCAGCGAAGTTACCACAGCCATAGCAAAAGGCATCGAGGATGCAAAGAAAAACCTTATCAAGGTGCCTGTAATACATGGTACAATACCCCATGAGCAGGTCGCAAAATTCGGAGGTGCAAAGGTGTTCATCAAGCCTGCAACCGAGGGTACCGGAGTAAAGGCCGGAGGTGCCATGCGTGCAGTACTCGAGAGTGTGGGTGTGAAAAATGTGCTTGCAAAATCAAAGGGATCATCAAATCCCCATAACCTTGTTAAAGCAACATTTGCCGCACTTCTGGAAATGCGCGACGCATTCGCTATAGCCGAACAGAGGGGAATTGCAATGGAAAAAGTTTTTAACGGTTAGTAAAGTACTCAGAAATGGCAAAAATTCGCATTACCCAGATAAAAAGCAAAAACGGAAAACCAGAAAGGCAGAAAAGAACTCTTGAAGCTTTGGGGATCCATAAGTTGAACCATAGTGTAGAACATGAAGCAACCCCTCAGATACTGGGAATGGTTGAAAAAGTACGGCACCTGGTCAAAGTTGAAAATATTTAAGGTATTAATGATATATAAGCAAAGTTATGGATCTGACTAACTTAAAACCTGCTAAAGGATCGGTAAAGAGGAGTAAGCGACTAGGCCGCGGACAGGGGTCGGGAAAAGGAGGAACTTCCACGAGAGGACATAAAGGAGCCAAGCAGAGATCGGGATATAAAAAGAAAATAGGCTTTGAAGGAGGCCAGATGCCCCTTCAGAGACGTGTTCCCAAATATGGCTTTAAAAATGTCAACCGTAAGGAATTCAAGGCTATTAATATAAGTATCCTTCAGATTCTTGCTGAAAAATCCAATCTTGACAGAATTGATATTGAAGTGCTCATGAAGGCAGGACTCATTTCGAAAAATGACCTTGTCAAGGTTCTCGGGAAAGGAACCCTTGAAAGGAAACTCGAGGTCCATGCACATGCATTCAGCAAAACAGCCGTGGAAGCAATTGAAGCCAAAAATGGTACTGTCGTAAAAATTTAAGCTGATGAGATTTATTCAGACTATAAAAAACATATTTAAGATAGAGGATCTTCGCGCAAGACTAATCTATACTCTGGCTATTATAACACTCTACCGTCTGGGTAAATATATAACATTGCCCGGGATAGACCCATCACAGCTTGCTGGTCTGAAAAATCAGACCTCCTCGGGCATAATGGGTCTGCTCGACATGTTCTCCGGAGGTGCATTTTCACAGGCCTCTATTTTTGCGCTGGGAATCATGCCCTATATATCGGCCTCAATTGTTGTCCAGCTGCTTGGAATAGTATTTCCTTATTTCCAGAAGCTCCAGAAGGAGGGTGAAAGCGGAAGGAGAAAAATGAATCAGTATACAAGGTACCTTACTGTGGGAATTCTGATACTACAGGCACCCACATACCTTGTCAACCTTTCAGCGCAGCTTCCGGCAACAGCATTCGTGCTTGAAGGCTGGTTCTTTAAATTCTCTTCGGTAGTGATCCTTACTGCCGGTACCATGTTCGTTATGTGGCTGGGAGAGAGGATCACCGATAAAGGAATAGGGAACGGAATATCCCTTATAATAATGATCGGAATCGTGGCAAGGATGCCTGCCAATTTTGTTTTTGAAGCAGGAGCCAGAATGAATGGAGCAGGAGGCCCCATCGCACTGATAGTTGAGATTGTGATCCTGTTCGTTGTAATCCTTGGCACCATAATGCTCGTACAGGGAACACGCCGGGTACCCGTTCAGTATGCCCGAAGAATTGTCGGCAACAAACAGTACGGAGGCGTCCGCCAGTACATACCGCTTAAGGTCAATGCTGCAGGAGTTATGCCGATAATCTTTGCCCAGGCTATCATGATGCTTCCTATAATTATAGCCGGATATTCAAATTCCAGCTCCGGATTCGTGGTGGCATTCTCAAACATGTACGGTTTCTGGTATAACCTGGTTACGGGAATACTGATTATCCTGTTCACTTATTTTTATACTGCCATTACAATTAATCCGGTGCAGATGGCAGAAGATATGAAGAAAAACGGCGGCTTCATCCCCGGGATCAAGCCGGGAAGAAAGACTGTGGAGTTCTTTGATACTATAATGTCGAGGATCACCCTGCCCGGATCTGTTTTTCTGGCAATCATAGCAATTTTGCCTGCAATTGCCGTTAAGGCCGGTATCACCCCGCAGTTTGCACAGTTCTACGGCGGAACATCCCTGCTGATCCTGGTTGGAGTTGTGCTTGATACGCTCCAGCAGATTGAAAGTCATCTGCTGATGCGTCATTATGACGGTCTTATGAAATCAGGCCGTGTTAAGGGTAGATCAGGTGCTGTCACCTCAATATAACAAGATTAACGTTCTTTGATGTTGTATTTAAAGACTGATGAAGAGGTTGGATTGTTAAAGGAAAGCAACATGCTGGTGTCACGAACACTGGCTGTGGTTGCATCATTTATCAAACCCGGAATAACCACTCTTTATCTCGACGGGATAGCCGAGACGTTTATACGCGACAACGGCGGCATCCCGGCTTTCAAGGGATATGGGGGCTTTCCGGCAACCCTCTGTACATCTGTCAACGAGGAAGTGGTTCATGGCATTCCTTCCAAATATGTTCTCCGGGAGGGGGATATTATTTCAATCGACTGCGGAGTGATCATCAACGGGTGGTATGGCGACAGTGCCTACACCTTTCCTGTGGGAGAGATAAGCGGGGAGGTGAAACGCCTGCTCACTTACACGAAACAGTCGCTTGAGGACGGAGTAAAGGAAGCTGTTGCAGGCAACAGGGTGGGAGATATATCCCATGCTGTTCAGAGCATGGCTGAAAGTGGCGGTTATTCAGTGGTCAGGGAACTTGTCGGACACGGACTCGGGAAAAAACTCCATGAGCCTCCCGAAGTGCCTAACTACGGAAAGCGCGGTTCAGGCATGAAAATGGAAAAAGGGCTGGTGATCTGCATAGAACCTATGATAAACATGGGAAGAAAGGAAACAGTTCAGCTCAGGGACGGATGGACGATCAGGACAATAGACGGTAAACCATCGGCTCATTTTGAGTACGCAGTGGCGGTGGATAAGGGAAAGGCTGATGTCTTAACAACTTTTGAATTCATTGAAGAAGTTTTAAATAAAATGTAATCGTATGTCGAAACAAGCATCAATCGAACAGGACGGTACTATTATTGAAGCCCTTTCTAACGCTATGTTCAGAGTGGAGCTCGAAAATGGACATGTCATCACCGCACATATTTCCGGCAAGATGAGAATGCATTACATTAAAATACTGCCGGGAGACAAGGTAAAGGTGGAAATGTCACCATATGATCTTACAAAAGGAAGAATAACATTCAGGTATAAATAAGAAATATTAAGATAATGAAAGTAAGGGCATCTATTAAAAAGCGCAGCGCCGACTGCAAGATTGTAAGGCGCAAGGGCCGCTTGTATGTAATTAGTAAGAAAAATCCCAAGTTCAAACAGAGACAGGGATAATTTGTGTAATTTTGCAACTTATTTAAGAAAAGTAATATATGGCACGTATCGTTGGTGTTGACTTACCAAGAAACAAAAGGGGCGAAATTGGCCTTACCTATATTTATGGAGTAGGGAGAAGTACCGCACAGAAAGTACTTGACGAGGCCGGCGTGGACCGGAATTTAAAAGTTCAGGATTGGAATGATGATCAGATCAATACAATCCGGCGTATTCTGAATGACAACTTTAAGCTTGAGGGAGAACTCAGGTCGGAGACCCAGCTTAACATCAAAAGGCTGATGGATATAGGTTGTTATCGCGGTGTCCGCCACCGCCTTGGTCTGCCTGTAAGGGGACAGAGCACGAAGAATAACGCCAGGACCCGCAAGGGAAGAAAGAAAACCGTTGCAAACAAGAAAAAAGCTACTAAATAACTAATTGGAATATGGCAAAAAAAACCGGAGCGCAGAAAAAAAGAATTGTTAAGGTTGAACCTAACGGACAGGCTCATATTCACTCGTCTTTTAATAACATCATTGTTACCCTGACAAACAATTCGGGTCAGGTTATTTCATGGGCTTCAGCCGGAAAGATGGGTTTTAAGGGATCGAAAAAGAATACCCCTTATGCAGCCCAGATGGCATCTGAAGAGTGTTCAAAAGTGGCATACGACCTGGGACTCAGGAAAGTGAAAGTCTTTGTCAAGGGCCCCGGCTCAGGCCGTGAATCTGCTATCAGATCGCTAAGCAATGTCGGGATAGAAGTTACAGAAATAATTGATGTAACCCCAATGCCGCATAACGGATGCCGTGCACCCGGAAGAAGAAGAGTATAATTGAAAGCTAAAAGGATTGTTACTAAGAATAAAATAAAAGAAAATGGCAAGATATACTGGCCCGAAATCAAGAATAGCAAGAAAATTCGGTGATCCTATTTATGGCCCCGACAAGTACCTCGACAGGAAAAATTTCCCTCCGGGGCAGCACGGGATGAACAAGAAAAGGAAAAAAACTTCGGAATATGGAGTTCAGCTGAGAGAAAAACAAAAAGCCAAGTACACCTACGGGATACTTGAAAGGCAGTTCCGGAATACTTTTGAAAAAGCTTCATCCAGCAAGGGTGTTACAGGAGAGGTCCTTCTTCAGCTTCTTGAATCACGCCTTGATAATGTGGTCTACCGTTTTGGAGTTGCACCCTCAAGGGCAGCTGCGAGACAGCTCGTTTCACACCGGCATATAACAGTGAACGGAAGCGTGGTTAATATACCTTCATTCATGCTTAAACCGGGTGATATCGTAGGGATCCGCGAAAAATCAAAATCTCTCGAATCAATAACTGATTCACTTACAACAAGAAAATATTCCAAACTTTCATGGCTGGAATGGGATGATGCACAAATGGCAGGTAAGTTCATGAACTTGCCTGAGCGCTCTGATATTCCTGAAGACATAAAGGAACAGTTAATCGTTGAATTGTATTCCAAGTAATAATATAAGATAAATTCTATGGCCATTTTATCATTCCAGAAGCCTGACAAGGTAATAATGCTTGAAGCCAATAACAGGCTGGGGAAATTTGAATTCCGTCCGCTTGAGCCCGGCTATGGTATTACCGTTGGAAATGCCCTGAGAAGAATCCTTCTCTCTTCACTTGAGGGATATGCAATTACCACAGTGAAGCTCGACGGGATCGACCACGAGTTCTCCACCATTACCGGAGTTATTGAAGATGTGACCGAAATCATCCTTAACCTGAAACAGATCCGTTTTAAAAGGACTGTCGAAGATGCTGATCATGAGAAAGTAATGGTCAAGGTAACCGGACATGATGTTTTCAAGGCCGGAAATCTTAACAATTCACTTAGCAGTTTCGAAGTTCTCAATCCCGACCTGGTAATCTTCAGAATGGAACCCGATGTAAAGATCCAGATGGAACTTACTATAACCAGGGGAAGAGGTTATGTGCCGGCTGAGGAAAACCAGCCCGCCGACAGCGAATTCGGACTGATAGCCATCGACTCAATATTCACACCTGTAAGGAATGTGAAATATTCAGTCGAAAATTACCGTGTCGAACAGAAAACCGACTACGAAAAGCTGCTTCTTGAAATAGAAACCGACGGCTCCATTCATCCAAAAGAAGCGCTGAAGGAAGCCGCCAAAATACTGATATACCACTTTATGCTATTCTCCGATGAGAAAATAACACTCGATTCGGACGATAAGCTTGCAAATGAGGAGTTTGATGAAGAAGTACTCCATATGCGACAGCTGCTGAAAACCAAACTGGTCGACCTCGACCTGTCAGTCAGGGCACTCAACTGCCTCAAGGCAGCTGAAGTCGAAACACTTGGCGACCTGGTTAAATTCAACAAGAATGATCTGCTCAAGTTCAGGAATTTCGGCAAGAAATCCCTTACCGAACTCGATGAACTTCTTGAATCAATGAACCTGTCGTTTGGTATGGATGTGATCAAGTATAAACTTGATAAAGATTAATTTGTAAACTGGTTAAGGATATAAACAATGCGACATCAAAGAGTTATTAACCATCTCGGAAGAACGAGCTCACACAGGAAATCAATGCTTGCCAACATGGCTACCTCGCTGATCCTTCATAAAAGGATCACAACGACCGTTGCCAAGGCAAAAGCCCTCAAAACTTATGTCGAACCGCTCATTACTAAATCCAAGGAAGATTCCACAAATTCAAGGAGGGTGGTTTTCAGTTACCTGAAGGATAAAACCGCCGTCTCTGAGCTTTTCAGGGAGGTATCGCCCAAAATTGCCGAAAGGCCGGGCGGATATACAAGGATACTGAAAACAGGAAACAGGATAGGCGACAATGCTGAAATGTGTATTCTTGAACTCGTTGATTACAATGAGGCTATGCTTGGTATTGAAACAACCAAGGCTAAACCGTCAAGACGCAGGAGATCTGCAAAGAAAAGCTCTGAAGCTGATGCTTCAAAAACCGGAAAAGCTCCCCAGGCAAAAGCAAAAAAGACGAAGGAGGTAAAAGATGACGGAAAATCCACTGAATCTGATGCTCGGGAAAAAGACAGTACTGAAACTGAAGACAAGGGATAATTAAATAATGTATTATAAGCCCACATGACTGGTCAGGCTCAAACACGAATGAATAATTTTTTCAATCATGTGTGGTTCCCCCGCTATAGCGGGGCAGGCTATCCGACCATTAAAAAATAATATATACGGATGAAAGGGATATAGTCTTACAGGCATATCCCTTTTTTGTATAAATTGCATCATTGTTTAATATAAAAATAGATTCCTATGGGACAAATAGTTAGTGTACATGCGCGTGAGATACTCGATTCCCGCGGCAATCCTACAATTGAAGTTGATGTTTTAACAGCCAGCGGTTATCAGGGTCGGGCTGCAGTACCATCAGGTGCATCGACAGGAGAAAATGAAGCACTGGAACTCCGCGATGGTGACAAATCGCGTTATCTTGGAAAAGGAGTCCTCAAAGCCGTTCACAATGTAAATAATGTTATTGCTGAAGAAATTACCGGTATGGATGTTACCGACCAGGCAGGCATTGACAGGAAGATGCTGGAGCTTGACGGTACAAAAACCAAAAGCAACCTTGGTGCAAATGCCATACTGGGTGTATCCCTGGCTGTTGCCAAAGCAGCAGCATCATACCACGGGCTTCCGCTTTTCCGCTACATAGGAGGCTCAAATGCAGTAACCATCCCTGTTCCTATGATGAACATTATAAACGGAGGATCCCACTCCGATGCTCCCATCGCCTTTCAGGAATTTATGATCAGGCCGGTAGGAGCACCTAATTTCAGGGAAGGCCTGAGAATGGGCGCCGAAGTATTCCATTCACTTAAGAAAGTCCTCAAGGCACGCGGACTGAGCACCGCTGTCGGCGATGAGGGAGGTTTCGCTCCTACTCTTGAAGGAACGGAAGATGCTCTTGAAACAATAATGAAAGCTGTCGAAGAAGCAGGCTACAAATCCGGAAAGGATGTCATGATCGCTCTCGACTGTGCAGCATCTGAATTTTATAAGGACGGAGTCTATGACTATTCAAAATTTGAAGGACCCAAAGGCGCAAAAAGAACCTCAAAAGAACAGGTTGACTATCTTGAACAGCTTGTGAATAAATATCCTATCGATTCAATTGAAGACGGTATGTCGGAAAGTGACTGGGACGGATGGAAAATGCTTACCGACCGGCTCGGAAAAAGAATCCAGATCGTGGGTGATGACCTCTTTGTGACAAATGTTGAATACCTTAAGAAAGGAATCGAACTGGGCTGCGCAAACTCAATTCTTATTAAACTCAACCAGATCGGATCTGTCACCGAAACCCTAAATGCAATTGAGATGGCACACAGAGCAGGTTATACTACGGTAACATCACACCGTTCAGGCGAAACGGAAGACTCTACAATTGCCGATGTTGCCGTTGCAACAAACTCAGGGCAGATTAAGACTGGATCATGCAGCAGAACCGACAGGATCTGCAAATATAACCAGCTTCTCAGAATTGAGGAGGCTCTTGGCAACCTGGCTGTTTACGGGTACAAAAAGTAATTCTGCCTGATATATTTTACTTACACAGAGCAACACTGAAAAGAAAAGCGGGGACACTGAGGAAAACCTCCGTCTAACCTGATTGATTTTCGGTGATCCTCTGTGTAATTTTTTTTACCGCGCCCCCATCTTTTGAGCAACACAGACGTTATTAACAATTGTTGATAACTTATGTTTATATCCCGTGTAAAACAATGAAAAGCAATCTGATTGCCATATCAATATCTTATATTACATTTGATCTATCAGGTGAGCGATAAAAGGCTGCTCAATTGATGTGGGACCGGAAAAGGTTTCTTAAGTGAAACACGATCCTGTTCATTCAGACCTTCGGGACTGCACATCAGGAGAGCCGAAGTCTGAACGAATGAACCCCGGTTCAGGATGTTCAGCAGATCGGAGAAAACCGGAAACGTTCTTTCAACGATTGGGTCACAGGGCTTCAGGAAAAAAAGACTTCGGTCTCGATTTCCCGAAACTGGTTCAACACCTTCGGGAAGCGATACCAGCGCCTTAATGACACTTCGTCCCGGAAATCCCGCTTCGGCGGGAAAAACGGACAGCAGGAAGGATATGCTGTAAAAAGCATAACCGGAAAGCCAGGGGCAGCAAATCAGGATCTCGTATCAGGAAATGCCGCCGGCCATAATAACAGTAATCTGACATCATAAGCAGCTTCGGCTGTGGATGATGAATGGGAACTAATCTCAGGAATAGTTCCCATTATTGTTTTATATACCCCTAATCAATATCTTTATCCCTCTTATTCATTGATAATGGCATACACCGGACTTTCATCTTTTATTGAAGTACTCGAGAAGGAGGGTTGTCTCCACAGAATAAAAGAATTCGTCAACCCTGTCCTCGAAATTACGGATATCGCCGACAGAACCTTCCAAAACGGCGGCAAAGCTCTTCTCTTTGAAAATACCGGAACAAAATTCCCGCTGCTAATCAATGCCTACGGTTCTGATAAGCTTATTTCACTTGCCCTGAGCCAGCAGGATATCTCCGACACAGGAACTGAAATTGAAACGATCTTCGGCCTGCTCACCACCGCACAGGGCTCATTAACACGAAAAATATCCGCACTGCCTAAATTGCTGGCTGTCTCCAGATACCTCCCCTCTGCAAGCCGGAAAAAGGGAAGATGCCAGGAGACGATAATCCGCAATCCTGACCTGTCAATATTCCCTGTCCTTAAATGCTGGCCCCACGATGGGGGCCCGTTTATAACACTGCCCATAGTCCATACATCTCATCCTGAGACCGGCGCAACAAATGTCGGAATGTACAGGATGCAGATCCTCAACTCAAATACTGCCGCCATACATTGGCAAAGGCACAAGACAGGTGCAAACCACTTTGAAGCCTGGAAAAAAAGGAGAAGCAAAATGCCTGTGACGGTAACACTTGGCGGTGATCCGGTTTATGCCTATTCCGCCACCGCCCCCCTGCCCGAGAACATTAATGAATACATACTCGCCGGGTTCCTCAGAAAAAAAAGGGTGAGACTGGTAAAATGCATTACAAACGACCTGTATGTCCCTGAAGACACAGATATAGTTATAGAAGGTTACGTGGATCCGGAGGAGGAGCTGTTCAGGGAAGGCCCTTTCGGTGACCATACCGGGTTCTATTCCCTGGAGGATTTTTACCCCCGGTTACGCATTACCTGCATTACTCACTCGGCTAATGCAGTATATCCGGCAACAATAGTAGGCATCCCTCCCAAAGAGGATGCTTTCCTTGCAAAAGCTACCGAAAAAATATTCCTTTCTCCAGTTAAGCTCGCCCTGCAGCCGGAAACGGAAGATTTCCACATGCCTGACGCAGGCACGGCACATAACCTTCTGATAGTGAAGATCAGAAAGAGTTATCCCGGCCAGGGAATGAAGGTGATCAGTTCGCTGATGGGAGCAGGCCAGATGATGTTTGCCAAATATATCATTGTGGTCAGCGGAAATGTCAATATCCGTGATTACAAGGAACTGGCATTGCACATTATGAAAAATACCTGTTTCGGTACTGATATTTTCTTCACCAAAGGACCTCTCGATGTGCTCGACCATGCCTCCGACACCTTTTCATTCGGAGGGAAAGCCGGAATTGACTCAACCATAAAACTTCCCGAGGAAAGACCTGGTCTGGGAAAGGAGGACTCATTGAAGGAAACTGTGTCACTGGAGACATTGGCAGGCCTGATGGATGTTGAATATATCAGCAGCTTCAATATCGATCTGTTTCAGTCAGGGCTAAGTATCCTGATACTTGGTGTAAATCCCTCTGAAGAGCCCGACTGCATTGTTAAAGCTGTTGAACTCCTGCGAAAAAATCATCAGTCAATGCCTTTCAGGCTTGTGCTGGCTGTTGATCATGCAGTCGATGTAAATGATCTTTTTATGGTTGCATGGCAGCTGCTGGCCAACTCTGATCCGCTTAGGGATCATGTATTGATCACAGATTCCTCACTGCTTATCGACGGAACGATAAAGTATCTGAGGAAAAGCGGATTTGCAAGGGATTGGCCGAATGTTGTCTGCTCAAGCCCTGAGACAATAAAGGCTGTCGATGAGAAATGGATCGGTCTTGGATTTGACCGCTTCATCCCGTCTCCTTCACTCAGATACCTTTCTCTTGTCAGAAAAGGGACAGCCGGAATTGAAGAATAGCCACTGCCCTGTTGAATTATTATTTTATTGCCTGTCAGTGACAAATATGCATACGATTTAAATGGCACCCTATTAAGGAAATGGTTATTTTTGTTGTTGTATGGTACAATTTTTGATCCGGAATTGTAAAGAATTCATAATATGAAGAAAAATTTCAGGATTCTGCTTCTGATGATTTTTGCATGCTGTGTCGCAGGAGTTACTGAGATCCTGTGTCAGCCTGCTGACAGTACTGTAAAATATACTCCCGACTTCAGATTTTATGATGGTGTTTTTCTGAATTTCGAACAGGTAAAGACAAACAATCCGATCCCGAAAGCCAAATTGCTTACTTCAACAGATTATAATGACAAGGATTTTTTCAAGAATCTCTTTGCAGGTGACAAGATATATTATTACGACGGGATGGGCGTGAGGCAGGAGATTGACAAAAACACGGTGTGGGGGTACTCAAGAAATGGCATCCTTTACATACAGGTCGACGGGAACTTCAGCAGGATCACCTTCATAGGAAGCATCTGTCATTTCGTTGCCGATATAACAACCTATGATGACAGATATTACAACAATTATCCCTACGGATATTATGACCCTTACTATTCACGCTACTACAATCCATACTATTATTATTCTCCGTATTATTCTCCTTACTCGTACCGCAACTATTATTCCCCATACGGCCCTTATTCCTCTCCATACAGGAACACGGCCCGTAATGAGTTAAGACAGTATCTCATTGATTTCGACACTGGCAAGATCCTCGAATATGATGTTGAAAATGCTGAAATGCTTCTCATGAAGGACAATCAGCTGTATGAGGAATATGTACGGCTTCCGCGTAAGAAGAAGAGAGACCTGATTTTCGTATATATCAGGAAGTACAATGAGAATAATCCATTGTTTATTCCGGTAAAATAGATTTTTATCATGAACAGAATTCCTGCATTATTACTGTTTCTGTCGTTGACACTTTCTCTGACCGGCCAGGCTCCCTTTCCCACCAGTACTGAAATAAAGGATTTTACCGGATCAACCACATGCGTGGTCCTTGAAGGCGGAAATTCGCCATACAATGTTTTCATCAGACGTGCAATGGAAGAGTACTGGAAGATAACGCCATATGAATTTATTAGCTCTTCCGTTTTTGAAACCAGAAGGGCCGATCCTGTCTTCTCTTTCATTGTTCTTACCGAAACGAGCTTTGAAAGGGACAAGTCGAAAACTGCCTATAACTTCATAAACCTGCTTCAGGGGAAAGATGTGGAGGAAATGGAGAAAATGCCCGAGATATGTGCCGTTCCCCTCTCGCTTGCCGGAGTGGACGATCTGGAATACGGATACAAGCTTGGTGCAATACTATCATTTATCCAGAAGCATGCCCGGATGATTTCTGAGGATCCATCGCTTACAGGAAGACGCTATCTGAGATATTATAACAAAAATATTCCTCAGGTACCCGCAAAGACAATCCTTGTAAAACAGGAAGATCTTTCGCCATCAGTAAACTCTGCTGAAAAGATTCAGGCCATATATAAAAACAAAATTGAAATAGTAACTGAGGAGGCAATAATGGAAGCCATTCACGAAAAATTGCCAAATACACTCATTTTACACATGGTGGGTCCCGCAGGAGGAACGAATGCCGGTTTTTGCTTCAAGATGCTTATCGGAACTGATGATTCGGATATGTATTACTATAATCAGCATCTTATTGACAAGACAAATCCGAATGGGCTGCTTCCTGCCGATCTTAAGCGGCTGGGAAGGTTCTGAAAAATGCAGCGTTGACGGAACAAAGGCGTCTTTTAATAAAAACGGAATGCTATGAAAGAGATCAGAGAGTTATCGGAATCAGAAAGGAACTGGGCTATGTTCTGTCACCTTTCGGCCTATGCCGGATTTTTCTTTCCCTTCGGAGGAATAATTGGTCCGCTGATTTGCTGGTTATCAAGAAAAGATGAATCACAATGGGTCAACCAGAATGGTAAAGCCTCGCTAAACTTCCAGTTGTCGGTACTTCTTTATATTGTTCTGGCAGTACCCCTGTGCATCATTATTATCGGTATACCCATAATCATGGCCCTCGGGCTTCTTAAGATTATATGCATTGCCATTGCCAGTGTAAAAGCTTCAAAGGGAGAAGATTTCAGGTATCCGCTTTC
>CAZTDW010000098.1:0-13978 GCA_964611835.1 uncultured Rikenellaceae bacterium
CATTCACCTTCTCGGAGAAATCCTTGCCCGTTTCAATATGAAGGTTTCCCAGATTCTCCCCGAGTGGTATATTGGCTGTGAGAAGCATATCACCCGACAACTTGTCAAGTTCTCTTGTAAATTCTCTTGCATGGAAGTTAATAAGATCATTTCCCCGCTTGAACTTGTCAAGTTCTTCAAGCACAACAATCGGAATTATTACATCATTTTCCTCGAAATTGTAAATACATTTATAATCATGAAGAAGAACATTCGTATCAATAATAAATAGTTTCTTATTATGCTTTTTTTTCATTCTTAAATGATTTATAATCACTGAACTATACACTAAATGGCATAAGCCGGCACCTGACCTGCAAAATTAATTAAAATAAAGGATACTTTGTAGTATGTGTTGAAAGTATGTTAATTTGTATCCGGCCGGAGGGATCAGAATGGCAAAAGTCCACTATAAGGCAATACCAGGATAATCTTTTTGATGTGTATCATGTATTGAAATTACTATCAATGAATTACAACCAGACTATAGAATTCCTTTTCAGCCAGCTGCCGGCATACCACCGGATTGGGAAAGCTGCTTACAAGAACGATCTGAATAATACAATTGCCTTTGATAATTACCTCGGATCTCCCCATAAAAAGTACATGACAATCCACGTTGGAGGAACAAATGGCAAAGGTTCAGTGTCCCATATGATCGCCTCAGTCCTTATGGATGCAGGTTATAAAACCGGTCTGTATACCTCACCTCACCTCACAGACTTCAGGGAAAGGATTAGGATTGATGGAAAGATGATTCCAAAATCCTTCGTTACCAGATTCATCGGCGACCATTCAGGCTTCATCAGCAATTTGAAACCTTCATTCTTTGAAATGACCGTTGCTTTGGCTTTTGACTATTTTGCCCGGGCAGGGGTAGATATTGCAGTTATTGAGGTAGGACTTGGAGGAAGACTTGATTCAACAAATATTATTGATCCGGTGCTGTCGGTCATAACCAATATAGGTCATGATCACATGGATCTTCTTGGCGACAGCCTCGAAAAGATAGCCCGGGAAAAAGCAGGAATAATCAAGAAAGGGATCCCTGTAGTGATCTCCGAAACATCAGACGAAGTTAAGGAAGTTTTCATCCGAAAAGCCGAAGAGGAGAATTCGGATATTTTTTTTGCAGATGCTTATTTTGACTGTATCCTTGATGAATATTCCGTTTTGCACGGAAAAAGAAAATTCAGGCTGACTGATAAAAGAAGGAACGTTAACCTGTCGGGAGAGATTCCCCTTGCGGGTGACTATCAGGCCGCAAACATACGGGGAGTTTTTAAGGCCTGTAATATTCTTAAAGGTTTTTTGAATCTGACGGATGAAAATATCCTGCGGGGAATCAGGAATGTCGTGAAGAAGACTTCTCTTAAAGGGCGATGGCAGAAACTGAGCGACAAACCTTTAATAATATGTGATACGGGCCACAATCTTGAAGGATTGAGGTACAATTTAAGCCAGATAAGCAGAATGCCGCGATCAAAGCTACTGATTGTACTGGGCTTTGTAAGCGATAAGGACACAGACTCCGTTTTGCCGCTGTTCCCCTCCGATGCGATATATTATTTTGCAAGGGCATCCGTTCCCAGGGCGATGGATGAGAATGTCCTTACGGAAAAAGCCCTTCAGAAGGGTCTTACAGGATCTGGTTTCAGTGATGTGGCATCAGCATTGAAAGCTGCACTAAATGACGCCTCAGAAAATGACATTATTTATATCGGCGGCAGTACTTTTGTGGTTGCAGACGCCCTCAGATATTTGTAAATTTTTAATTCAAAGTAAATACAATCCCTGAAACAGACAGAAGGGACTTAACTCCTGTGAAATCCTTTTTTGAAACAGCGGAATAAGTATAGGGAAATGTCTATTGTCTTTTTGAGTAAGGATTGTCAACGCGCAATCCCTGTTTTCGGTTTGCAATTTCCATCCCTATCTCGAAAATGCACTTTGTGATAAGCTCCATTTTATTAAAATCGATCTTTGAGATGATATCATTTGTGGTGTGATAGTCAGAATGCAGTCCGGTTGTAAAAAACAGGACGGGGATGTCGTTCTTTACGAAATTAAAATGATCGCTTCTGGCAAAAAGGTTCAGATGGTTATTCCTCCCGCTGAGGCTGTAATCAAAATCAATAATACTCCTTTTGTCAGCCTTCTCTGCTATCTGCATCAGATCCTTGCTCTGTTCGTCGGAAATCACAAAAACGCCATATGGCCCGGTTACGGGAGTGTCGGAGGTTGAATCCGCAACTTCTTTCACTCTTCCGATCATATCGATATTCAGATCGGCCACGGTCTTTTCAAGAGGGAATAACGGATTGTTTACATATGCTTTAGATCCAAGCAGTCCAATCTCCTCTCCTGTCAGCCATAAGAAAACGATTGATCTAAGCGGCTTTTCAGAACTATTCTGGAATGCCTCTGCTATTTCCAGAAGGGCTGCGCATCCTGAAGAATTATCATCCGCTCCGGGGTAAATTTCCCCGTTGATCCTGCCTATATGGTCTGCGTGGCATGAAAATACAACATACTCCGATTTCAGAAGCGGATCAGATCCCTCAATCCAGGCAGCGACGTTCCGCAGTACTATCTCTTCACCCTCTTTCTCATCAATGTTCTTATCTGCCTGCTTCAGGGTATAATATGGCCACCGTATGGCGTTATTCAATCTGATAACTTTATAGCTCTGGTAATAACCCGAATCACCTGCCGGCTTTAGACCCGTCTGACTGGCCTGTGATACCAGATAGTTAAGGGCAATTTCAAGCTCAGGAGCTCCGTTGGACCTGCCCCCCATGTACGGTGAAGCAAGAAAGGATACGTGGCTTTCAAGATCACCGGAATCTATTACTCCTGTACCCGGAACACTCTCCTGGCCTGATGAAAAAATAGACAGGAATGACAAAATGGGAAAAAAGATTATGGTTATTGCTTCTTTTCTGAACATTAGTGTGGATTAAAAATGTTTTTAAATGTAGCAAAGTTTTTAATGAATAAAATGGACTGTCTGAATTTCAAAATTATGGGGATTATAATAAATGCCCTCCCGCTTCCGGCAGTACTGAGAGTTTTTTTATACTTTTGCAGCTTAATTTTAATATATGGAAGTCAGCATACTTTTCTGGATCGGTTTTCATGTTTTTATTTTTACCATGCTTGCACTTGATCTTGGGGTATTCAACAAAAAAGCACATAAGATTGAAGTTCGCGAAGCACTCATATGGAGCGGGGTTTGGATATCCCTTGCCCTGATCTTCAATGTTTTTGTCCTTGCTGAATTTGGCAGCGACAGGGCTCTTGAGTTTTTTACAGCTTATGTAATAGAGTATTCCCTCAGTGTAGATAATATTTTTGTATTTATACTGATCTTTACCTACTTCTCGGTAAAGCCCCAGTATCAGCATAAAATCCTTTTCTGGGGAATCCTCGGGGCATTGGTCATGAGGGGTATCTTCATTTTTGCCGGCGTCACCCTTATCAGCAAGTTCCATTGGATAATCCTGATCTTTGGAGGATTTCTGGTATTGACAGGTTTAAAGATGTTGTTTCAGAACGATACATCGGTTGATCCTGAAAAAAATGCACTGTTAAGGATCTTCCGCCGGATTTTCCCGGTTACTGATACTCTTCGCGGTGACAGGCTGTTTATCAGGGAAAATGGCAAACTGCTTGCAACCCCGCTGTTCATGGTACTGCTTGTGATTGAATCTTCCGACCTTATTTTTGCAGTCGATAGCATTCCTGCAGTCCTGGCAATAAGCAAGGAGACTTTTATTGTTTATACCTCAAATATTTTTGCAATTCTGGGATTGCGCTCTCTCTATTTTGCGATGTCAGGTATTATGGGCTATTTCAGGTACCTGAAGATCGGCCTGGCATTTGTACTTACCTTTGTTGGTGTGAAAATGCTATTGTCCTATTTCCATCTGGAGATCCCGATTGTACTTTCCCTTTCAATAATTGTCAGCATCCTGCTTCTATCGGTTCTGGCTTCAGTTTTAATAAAATCAAATAAATAAGCCCTGTTGACGTTAAATGTATAAAACGATGCTCTTTTTGAAGTAAAATGTTAATTTTGATCGTCGTTCTGTGAAGGGATCCTTTCTGTAAGTTTGATATAAGGGAGTGCTGAAATGACTTCGCACAGGCAAAAACCACTAATTCCCTGGCTGCTGATCGCTCTTTTTATAATAGTTTCAGCAGTAAGCATTATTCTTGGCTATTTGTATTACCGGAGCCAGAAAGCACGACTATTGGCTGATAAAAAACTTGATCTGTCAGCTATTGCAGATCTGAAGGTCAGACAAATTGCCCAATGGAGGAATGAAAGGCTGAGTGATGCTTTTCTGGTTGGCGAAAACACTGCATTTCTCGATCAGCTAAAAGCATTTCTTGTTAAGCCCGGGGACGTGGCAACAGGGAAAAAAATAATTGAAAGTTTCAGCTCAATAGTAAAGAATTCTGAGTACCGCAATATTCAGCTTATTGATTCCGCCGGGAAGCTCATCCTTCACTATCCTTCCAGAGACAGCATGCCTGCTGAACAATTGAAAAATTCCTTCCCTCAGCTTGTCAGGCTGGATGCACCTGCACTTACTGACCTTTACAAACAAAATTCGGTCAGCCGTCCCTATCTTGAACTGATCATACCATTAAGGCATGCCCGGCTTAATGACTCACCTGCATCCGGGATACTTGCAATTAGGATTGATCCCGATCAGGTTCTTTATCCGCTTATCCATTCCTGGCCGGTTTCGAGCAAGACAGCTGAATCTCTGCTGGTTCGTGAGGAAAATGATGAAGTTGTTTATCTTAATGACCTTCGGTTCAGGAAAAACTCGGGATTATTGCTACGGATGAAAACCTCCGTTGAAAATCTGCCTGCCGCCATGGCTGTAAGAGGGATTGAAGAAGCCACTGAGGGTATTGATTACAGGGGATCATCCGTTGTGGCTGTTATGAAGAAAGTCCCCGGATCATCATGGTATATGGTTGCTAAAGTGGATCACAATGAGGTATTTACTGCCTTGGACCGCCAGATGACCATGATCATTATAATAATAATCCTGTTCATTCTTACGATCGGATTGCTGCTGGGGATAATCGAATGGAATGAAAATGCACGGTTCTACCGGGGAAAGTATGAAGCTGAACTTGACCATCTTGCACTAAGAAAGCACTTTGACTATATACTTAAGTACGCAAATGATATCATTTTTCTTGCCGACAGCGATCTTGTGATCATTGAAGCAAATGACAGGGCTCTGGAAGCATATCAGCTTAGCAGGGAGGAACTTATCGGCATCAACCTGTCGAAGCTTGCATCCCCTGATAATCTGAAAGCAGTGGAAGAAGAGAAAAGGATCCTTGAAGAGCAGGGTTTTTCAACTTTTGAAACCTGTCATATGCGGAAAGACGGGAATTTGATCCCTGTGGAGATAAGCGCCAGGAAAGTTGAGATTGAGGGAGTTAAGTATTTTCAGTATATATGCCGCGACATAACGGAACGCAAACAGTCTGAATCCATCCTTAGAGAAAGTGAGGAAAGATTCAGAAAGATATTTGAAGAAAGCCCGTTCGGGATTGTAATGACAGGAAAAGATCTTGGTATAATAAGGGCAAACAACGCATTCTGCAATATGCTTGGGTATAAGGAGGAGAATCTTAAACCTTTAACATTCAGGGATTTTACTTATTCAGATTATATTTCCGACGATGAGGTTGCAATCATGAAGCTGATCGCAGGAGAAATTCCGGTATATCATTCCGAGAAACAATACATCCGCATCGACGGGACAAGGATATGGGGATCAACCACGGTAAGCATCATCAGGAACAATCACGATGAAATACAGTACTTTCTGGCGCTGGTAGAGGATATAACACTCCGGAAACTGACCGAGACCGAACTGGAAAAATCATTTTCCCTTCTCAAGGCAACACTCGAATCGACAGCAGACGGAATATTGGTGGTTGACGGCAATGGGAAGATAGTGCAGTATAACCAGAAGTTTTCGGAAATGTGGAAAATCCCCGACAATGTTCTGGAATCACTCGATGATGAGATCGCTGTAAAGTACGTTATGGAACAGTTGACTGATCCTGAAGAATTTACAAATCAGGTTAAACAGCTTTATACTGATCCCGAAATTACAACATCGGATCTTCTTGAATTCAAGGACGGAAGGGTATTTGAACGTTATTCGCAGCCTCAGAAGATCTCGGGGAAGTGTGTCGGAAGAGTCTGGAGCTTCAGGGATATCACTGAAAGTAAGAGGGCTGAAGCCGAACTTGTTGCGGCGAAAGAGAAAGCGGAGGAAAATGACAGGCTGAAAACTGCGTTCCTCCATAACGTTTCGCATGAGATAAGAACGCCGATGAATGCGATAATTGGTTTTTCAGCACTGCTGAATGAGCCTGATACGACCGGGGATGAAAGAAATCAGTTTATTGATATTATTTTCCGGAGCGGAAGCCAGCTGCTTTCAATAATAAACGATATTGTTGACATTGCGAATATTGAAAGCGGACTGGCAAAGCTGAACCTGAAGGAGGTGGACCTGAACTCATCAATGCGAAGCCTTGATGAGCAGTTCAGCTATAAGGAAAAGGCCAATGTTATTTCAATAATCCTTCATACCGGGCTCCCTGATGATGAGGCAATGATTATTACTGACAGTACCAAGCTTATCCAGATACTTTCCAACCTTATCAACAACGCTACGAAATTTACAAGGGAAGGACAAATTGACTTCGGGTACACTCTTAAGGATGGCAATCTGGAATTCTATGTTAAGGATACAGGCATCGGTATACCTCCCGAACATCACGAGAAAATCTTTGAGAGATTCTTTCAGGTCGATAATATGGTTTCGCGAAAATTCGGAGGTACGGGACTGGGTTTATCAATCTGCAAAGCTTATGTCGAATTGCTGGGAGGCAGAATATGGGTGCAATCAAGCCCGGGAGAAGGAACAACTTTCAAATTTACAATTCCATACAAAAAGCAATCTTAGGATTTTATTAAGATTGCTAACGAGTCAGGCTTATCTGATTCAAAAAAATCTATGAGAAGATTATTGAACAAAAAAGCATTTTTCAGTGTTTAATAGATCTAATTAAAAATCATTTACACTATGAAAAAAGTCTTTTTGTTCGCAGCACTTGTTTTTGCGGTAACCCAGTTATTGGCAAAGACAGAAGATGAAAACCGTAACTTCAGAATCCCTTTAATCGGGGAAAAAGCTCCTTCATTCACTGCTGAATCAACAGCAGGGACTATTAATTTCCCTTCCGATTTTGGAAGGAGCTGGAAAATACTTTTCAGCCATCCACAGGATTTTACTCCTGTTTGCTCTTCCGAAATTCTGGAACTGGCAAATCTTCAGAATGAATTCGATAAGCTTGGTGCAAAGCTTGTTGTTCTTTCAACTGATCCTCTGGCGACTCACGTTCAGTGGAAAAAAGCCCTGGAAGAACTTGAATTCAAGGGGAGGACACCGGTTAAAATAAAGTTTCCCCTCGTGGATGATGAACATCTGTCTGTGTCAAAAATGTATGGAATGATCCATTCAGCATCAAATACAACCAAGTCAGTCAGGGGAGTTTTCATAGTCGATCCAAATAATGTTGTCCAGGCAATTTATTTTTATCCCGATAATGTTGGCAGAAGCACTGAAGAGCTCGTAAGAACCCTTGCCGCACTTAAAACAGCCTCTAAGGAAAATGTTCTTACTCCGGCTGACTGGAAAGCCGGAAATGACGTCCTCTTGCCTTACATGCCAAAGACTGATGACAAGAAGGCAACAGAAAACAAGGAAAATTACTATAATCTGTCCTGGTTCATGATCTATAAAAAGGGCGCAATGTGATATTTTATCATTGATGTCAGGTGATTAAAAATATTAACATCGGAGAGGGGACGGTCTGTACCGGCCCCTTCCTTTTTGATATTTATTTGCCGGTATCTGAATTTTATCTGATCAGCAACATTTAAAGCTATTTTGAGTTATATTCATTGAAGAATGAACCGGGTATTTATGATGATCTGAATATATGGTCATTAAAAACTTATTCCGGGATGAAGTGTGTGAAATGTTAAAGTTTCTCAGTTTTACAATATGGCGGATCGAAAATTTTAGTAATTTTATATTTCTGATTACTATACTGAGAAGGAGAAATACTTTTTGTTTATAGTTCTTATGACAAATTAATTCGCAGTGAAAAAGTTATTCTGTTCATATATATATATTATCTGTTGTTTTACACTTTTACTTCATGGTTGTGATCCGGATGAGGAACCGACCCTGACAACGGTTTCTGTTACTGACATTGAAGCAACGACCGCTAAGTCGGGAGGCACTATTACCGACGACGGTAATTCTGACATTATTGTCAGGGGTGTATGCTGGAGTACCAGGAAGGAACCCACCATCGAGGGGACCAGGACAACCGATGGTTACGGTACAGGCTCATTTACAAGCAATATTACCGGGCTGACACCAAATACATTATATTACCTGAGAGCCTATGCAACAAACAGCATAGGTACCGGGTACGGAAACCAGATCACCTTCACTTCATCCGAGCTTACAGTCCCCTCACTTACCACCTCTTCTGTTACAGGAATAACGCAAACAACTGCCGTGTCGGGAGGAAATGTCTCTTCTGACGGAGGCCAGGAAGTTACACAGAGAGGAGTCTGCTGGAGCACTCAGCCTGGTCCCGATATTACAGATTCAAAAACTGAAAATGGAACAGGTACAGGAATATTTACCAGCAATCTTTCAGGGCTTACCGGCAATACTGTTTATTATATTCGCGCCTATGCAATAAATGAACAGGGCACAAGCTATGGACAGGAAATAACTTTTACCACAAGTCCGTTGCTGCCTTCTATTGCTACAACTATCCCTCAGCCGACTTCCACAACCACTGCAACCAGCGGCGGCACTGTTTCCAGCGACGGAGGATCTCCTGTTACGGCACGCGGAGTATGCTGGAGTACAAGTGTTAATCCGACAATCGCAAATGCCAAAACTTCAAATGGAACAGGTACAGGGACTTTCAGCAGCAACATGACCGGACTGGCAGTTAATACTGAATATCATGTAAGAGCATATGCCACCAACGGTGTGGGAACAGCATACGGCACCGATTATCTGGTCAGAACCGATCCTTCAACAGTACAGGATATTGATAATAATGTTTACCATGTTATAAGGATAGGCACTCAGCTGTGGCTTCAGGAAAACCTTAAAACCACCAGGTTCAGCAATGGATCTGCTATAACTCTTGTGACAGGCAATACTGCCTGGGCCGGCCTTTCATCATCGGGATATTGCTGGTATGATAATGACGATGGAAACAAGGCAGACTATGGAGCACTTTACAATTGGTTTGCAGTCGATGCCGGTAACCTTTGCCCCACAGGCTGGCGAGTATCAACTGATAATGACTGGTTCATCCTCGAAACTTACCTGGGTGGAGCAAGTCCCGCCGGAGGAAAGCTTAAGGAAACAGGCACCTCACACTGGGATGCCCCAAATACAGGAGCTACCAATGAAACAGATTTTACTGCATTACCCGGAGGTTACCGGAATATGGACGGACAATTCATGGAAATGGGTGCTTCAGGTTTCTGGTGGTCATCAACCGAATATAACACGGCAAATTCCTGGAACAGAAAAATCCAGAACTCCTCAGATAAAACCTTCCGAAATTATTTCGATAACAATTACGGAATGTCGGTACGCTGTGTTAAAAATCCTTAGTTCTTATATTTCTGATCTGTCAGAAATCTGGTTTTTCCGGGAATTCATGTAAATCTATTCCCGGGAGTAATCATTTCAGGAAACCGTTTATTCATCATTATTTTATTTAACCTGGTCAAAAACATTTAGGAAAAATGAATTCCCCGATGTTCTTTTGGCATGAAATTATATTCATATTACTCTATTTTTTACATAATATTTTTTGAAAACCTAAGTTTATTCTAACTGATAGATGAAATATAGAATCCTCTTTGTAATGTTTTAAATCTTGATAACAAATCCTTTATTTAAATGAAAAAATGTTGTCTTTACGTTTCAGCTATACCGGTGATCATCGCTATTACCGGGATCTTTTTACTTTCAGGGTGCAAAAAAAAGCCAGATCTTCCAACCCTGAGTACAACCGCCATTTCTGGTATAACAGTTAATTCAGCATCATCAGGAGGGAATATTTCTTCAGATGGTGGAGCGGAAGTCACGATAAGGGGGCTATGCTGGAATACCTCAAAAGATCCCGTTGTAACAGGATCCCATACAACCGATGGAACCGGAACTGGTGCTTTTGTAAGCAGTATAACCGGATTGTCTCCGAATACATCATATTATGTACGTGCATATGCCACAAACAGTGTTGGAACAGCCTATGGCAATGAGGTAAACTTTACCACAAGTCCTGTTGTACTGGCTACATTAACGACCAGCGCTGTTACCTCAATAAACCCAAGCTCTGCAGTCTGCGGAGGATCAATTTCAGCTGACGGAGGAGGTCCTGTTACAGCCAAAGGTGTTTGTTGGTCAACATCTGCAAATCCGACTACTGCTGATAACAAAACAACTGACGGAACAGGTACCGAAAGCTTTGTCAGCAACATTACCGGTCTGCAACCCGGGACTACCTATCACGTAAGGGCTTATGCCACAAATTCAGCCGGGACTGCTTACGGAAATGACATTACATTCACAAGCAGTACCAATACTCCAACGCTTACAACAACGGCAGCTACTTCAGTAACATCAAATTCCGCGGCCTCAGGAGGAAATATTACAGCAGACGGAGGGGCTCCGATATCTTCGCGGGGAATCTGCTGGAAAACCAGCACTAATCCGATGATCACTGACAGCCATACCAGCGATGGGACAGGCTCAGGTTCTTTCACCAGCAATATGACAGGACTGCAGCCAAATACAAGATACTATGTCAGAGCTTATGCAACAAACTCCGCCGGAACAGCATACGGCAATGAGATTGTTTTTGATACAAATCCAATAGTTATACCGACAGTTACAACAACTGCCGCCTCTTCAATGACATTAACAACTGCTGTTTCAGGTGGCAATGTCACATCCAGCGGAGGAGCCAGCGTAACTGCCAGAGGCGTTTGCTGGTCAACATCAGCAAATCCTACCATTGCCGGAAGCAGAACAAACAATGGTACCGGAACTGGACCATTCACAAGTAATTTAACAGATTTGCAGCCAGGGACAACTTATCACATAAGGGCTTATGCCACCAATAGTGCCGGAACAGGATATGGTGATGACCTTACTTTCACAACCCAGGCGACGATACCAACTCTTTCAACTACAGCAGCTTCATCTTTCACTACTACATCAGCTGCCTCCGGCGGAAATATCACATCCAACGGGGGTGCTGCCATTACCGCCAGAGGAGTATGCTGGGGAACCAGCGCATCACCAACCGTTGCAGGATCTCATTCGAATGACGGAACCGGGAACGGTTTGTTTACCAGCAGCATTACAGGACTTACTCCGGGAACAGTTTATTATGCAAGAGCTTATGCAACAAATAGTGTAGGGACTGCATACGGACTTCAGATAGAATTCTGTACATCCATCGCTGATGTTGAGGGCAATATTTACAGGATAGTAAAAATTGGCAACCAGCTCTGGATGTCTGAGAATCTCAGAACAACAAAATACACCGATAATTCGGATATACCATATGTTACGGATGCTGAAGAATGGAGCGGGCTGACAACCCCTGCATATTGCTGGTATGCCAATAACATTTCATACAGAACTCCCCATGGCGCATTGTACAACTGGATCACGGTTACAACCAACAGACTTTGTCCTGCAGGGTGGCATGTCCCCACAGATGATGAATTTAATACTATGGAGCTATATCTTGGAATTCCTGCGAATGATATAAATACGTGGGGATGGAGAGGGACGAATGAAGGTTCAGAAATGAAATCCACATCTGGATGGGGAACGGGTGAAAACGGAACAAATACAAGCGGTTTCACTGCATTGCCGGGAGGATACCGCTATGCTGCTGACGGGCTTTATTATTCACTCGGTACACTTGCATACTGGTGGACTGCATCCCTGGCTGATACCGATATAGCATGGTACAGAAGACTTGATGGCCCCAATACCGATGTATATAAAGGTGCAACATCCATAAGGGGTGGTAAGTTTATTCGATGTGTTAAAAACTAATCCACTGTGTTGATATTAAAGAAATCCGCCATAAAGGCGGATTTTTGCTAATATTCTATTTTCACCGTGAATAATATAATAACATTTTGATTATATCGTTTTATTAAATCAAGATTATTAATTATTGATGGAATTCTATATTAATTAAAACCGAAACAAAGATTATCATGAAAAAGATCTTAAAATTTTTAACTGTCGTCTTCTTGGTCTCCGGTATCATTACTCTCGATGGTTGTAAGAAGAAACCGGATCCTCCAACACTGACAACTGCCGCTGTAACCGAGATAACAACGAGCACTGCCACTTCTGGTGGCAACGTGACATCAGATGGGGGTGCTGCAGTCACCGCCAAAGGAGTCTGTTGGGGTACGACATCAAAGCCTACCATTACAGATTCCAAGACAACTGACGGTACAGGTACAGGAGCTTTTACCAGTAGCTTAACCGGACTGACGCCAAACACTTTATACTATGTCAGAGCCTATGCTACAAACAGTGAAGGAACTGCCTATGGCAATGAAGTGTCATTCACAACAAGTCAGATTGTTGCAGCAACACTGACAACAACCGCAGCATCCGCAATTACCTCGACTACTGCAGTATCAGGCGGAAATATTACCAATAACGGAGGTGGTGATATTACAGCCAGAGGCGTTTGCTGGTCAACTACAGCAGATCCTACAACAGCAGACAGCAAGACTACCGACGCTACCGGATCAGGGACCTTTACAAGCAACCTGACCGGATTGCTCCCCGGAACAACCTATCATGTACGGGCTTATGCAACCAACGCATCCGGTACTGCCTATGGCAATGATATAACATTCACAACTTTAGCAGTTGTCCCCACTCTTACGACTACTGCTGTTTCAGCACCAACAACTACAACTGCCGCATCAGGAGGTAATATTACTTCCGATGGAGGAGCCCCTGTAACCGCCCGCGGCGTATGCTGGAGTACTACAACGGGGCCTGTGGCTACAGGTTCTCATACGACAGATGGAACGGGTACTGGTAGTTTTACCAGCAGTATTACAGGACTTGCTGCCAATACAACTTATTATGTCAGAGCCTATGCAACGAACAGTATTGGAACAGCCTATGGCAATGAAGTTACATTCAGGACCAATGCGGTTTCTCTTGCTACTCTGACAACAACAATAGCCAGTGCTGTAACGACAACGACTGCCACCACAGGCGGAAATATTTCAGCTGACGGAGGAGGCTCAATTACTGCAAGAGGAGTGTGCTGGGGTACAGGTGCCAATCCGACTATTGCCGGTAGCCGTACTACAGATGGTGCCGGTTCAGGTTCATTTACAAGCAACCTGACAGGCCTTAATCCGGGAACAACTTACCATATCAGAGCTTATGCAACAAACAGTGCTGGGACAGCATATGGCAATGACCTTACATTTACAACTGAAGCTGTAGCACCCACTGTTACCACAACAGCACCAACAGCCATTACACAGGCCGCAGCAACCTCAGGAGGTAATGTGACTTCAACCGGCGGTGCAGCAATAACCGCCAGAGGTGTATGCTGGGGAACAAGTCCGAATCCTACAGTTGCAGGCTCTCATTCTTCTGAAACGGGAGGAGCAGGATCCTTTTCAAGTAATCTGACAGGATTGTCAACAGGAACACTTTACTATGTCAGGGCCTATGCAACTAACAGTGCCGGAACTTCATATGGT
>CAZTDW010000099.1:0-13792 GCA_964611835.1 uncultured Rikenellaceae bacterium
AAATATTTTTTGGTCTTTATTTTTTAACCATGAGCACCGTTTCATTTTCACAGGAGAAACTGCCATTCAATGATCTTTCAGGCCAGGAGTCAAAGATCATTGTAAACAAAGGAACCGAAATCCCTTTCACGGGGAAATATGCAAACCATTATGAAGAGGGAACCTATTTGTGCAAAAGGTGCGGGTCTGCACTTTACCATTCATTGTCAAAGTTTAAGTCAGATTGCGGATGGCCTAGTTTCGATGATGAAATTAAAGGAGCAGTGAACAGGTTCCCTGATCCCGATGGTCTGAGAACTGAAATTGTTTGCGCTTCATGCGGTGCACACCTGGGCCACGTCTTTACCGGCGAACGGTTTACCTCAAAGAACGTAAGACATTGCGTGAATTCCGTTTCGCTTGATTTTGTTCCTTCACGTCTTGAACCGGGAAGATATGGCACTGCAGTTTTTGCAGGAGGCTGTTTCTGGGGAGTGGAATATTTCCTTCAGAAATCCGGCGGTGTACATTCAGTTTCATCAGGCTATATAGGAGGACATGTGAAAAATCCTTCATATAAGGAGGTCTGCACCGGTACTACAGGCCATGCAGAAGCAGTCAAAGTCATATACGATCCGGACAAAACTTCATATGAAAAGCTTCTGAGACTGTTTCTTGAAATTCACGATCCGACACAGGTGGGAGGACAGGGACCCGACATTGGCGACCAGTACAGGTCAGAAATATTTTATCTCAATGAGGAACAGAAGAAAGTGGCAGAAAGGAATATAGATATCCTGAAAAAGAAAGGATACAAAGTTGTGACTGCTGTAACAAAAGCCTCAGAATTTTTTCTGGCTGAAGATTACCATCAGGATTACTATTTCAATAATGGGAAAGTGCCTTATTGCCATGGCTATACTAAACGGTTCTGATTTGATTAAAAAAAATCTCTTTTTTTTCGGCTGACATATACAAACCATTAACTTTATCGGGTTCTTGATCCAAGCCCGGTAATGAGCGGAAAAATTCCCCACATAAACAAAAAGAAATCCAGGAAAACATGGCTTTGGCTTTTTTTTGCCGGAGTTGCCATTTCCTCTGTTGTTCTTTACTCTGGTAAAGCCCTGGTAAACTATACTTCAACCGACAACTATTGCATCTCATGCCATATTCATCCCCACGCCGATCAGAGCTGGAAGCTGTCAACCCATTACAATAATAAATCGGGTACAGTTGTTCATTGCTCGCAATGTCATCTCCCTCCCGAAGGGTATGGCTATCTCTTTGCAAAAGCCAGGCATGGATTAAAGGATTTGTACGGTTTCTGGTTCAAGGATAGTGCCGACATTAACTGGGAAAGCAAAAAGCTTGTTGAAAATGCAAGGAAATTCGTTTATGAAGAGTCTTGCAAGGATTGTCATGAGAATCTGTTCCCGGTAACTTTGTCCGTTGACGGAAGCAATGCTCATCTGTTTTATACTCTGAATTCAGGACAGCCCGGATGCATCAATTGTCACCTTAATGTAGGCCATTACGACAGAAACGCCCTGCATAAACATGATACCACCTTCGGAATAGCGGTAACTTCAGATGAGATAATCTATAATGAACCGGCAACTGTAACCCGGTTTGAGAGCTTCAGGGAAAAGATCCCAGGAACGGTCGTATCATTTGAGATGAAGCCAATCCCGGGAGGTAAATTCAGGATGGGCAGCTCAGAAGGAGAATCATTCAGGGAAGATGACGAAGGTCCGGTAAGGGAAATTACCGTCTCAGACTTCTGGATGTCAGAAACTGAAGTCACCTGGGATGAATATATGGCCTTTTTCAGGGCAACGGGTTCCCAGGGCAGGACGGAAGGCCAGGTTGTTACGAAAAAGAATGCAGATGCAATTTCAGGCGCCACTCCTCCGTGGGGTGCCCCCGATCAGGGATGGGGAAAAGGATCACGACCGGCTATTACCATGTCATGGCATGCTGCCAACGTATATTGCCAGTGGCTTACAAAAGTCACAGGCAGGAAATACCGGCTGCCTACGGAGGCGGAATGGGAGTATGCATGCCGGGGAGGGACGGAGACTCCGTATTTCTTTGAGGGGAACCCAAAAAACTATTCGGCAGAAGGCTTCCTGAAAAGAATATTTAAACCCGACACAACGATCATTGCCTCATATACCATCTATGCGGTGAACAGCCAGTCAAGGACCGCTGAACCCTCTGCTGTCAGGGCAAATCCGTTTGGATTGAAGAATATGTCAGGAAATGTTGCGGAATTTTGCTCAGATTTTTATTCTCCTGATGCTTACAGTGCAGACAGCGTGAACTTCATCAATCCCACAGGACCTCCCAGGGGTCCGGAACATGTAATACGGGGCGGCTCCTTCAAAAGCGATGCAAAAGACCTTAGAAGCGCCTCCCGCGATTACACACGGACAAAGGCATGGCTTGTCACTGATCCTCAGATGCCAAAAAGCATCTGGTGGTATTCCGACTGTATAGATGTGGGATTCAGGGTAGTCTGTGAGGCTGACAGCATCTTGGCAGAAAAGAAGTAGGGAGGGGGGAGAGGTTGAATAGTTGAAAGGTTGAAGGGTTGATAGGTTGATAGGTTGAAAGGTTGATAGGTTGAAAGGTTGATAGGTTGAAGGGTTGATAGGTTGAAAGGTTGATAGGTTGAAAGGTTGATAGGTTGAAAGGTTGATAGGTTGATAGGTACCATAAATTGAATACTACGAACATGAAGAATATTGACAGGAGGTATTTCATCGGGAAATCTGTGATGGCAGGAATCGGAATGGCAGGCGTGGCAGTTATTTCAGCATGCAAAAGAAAAACCGGCAACACTGAACCTGAACTTCCTCCGATCCTGAATGGAGCTCCCAAAGGGAAAAAACTCAGGGCAGGCCTTGTGGGATCAGGAGCAAGGGGAACAGGCGCTGCAATCAATTTCGTTAGCGCCGGTCCTGATCTTGAAATCATCGCCCTGGCCGATGTATTTCAGGATAAAATTGATGCCTGCCGTGAAAGATTTGCTTCGTTCAATCTTCCTATACCGGCAGAAAACTGCTTTGCGGGCTTTGACGGATACAAAAAGCTGATGGAAATACCTGAGGTCGATGTAGTGATCCTTGCAACACCGCCTCAGTTCAGACCCGATCATTTTCTCGAGGCTGTCACCCGTAACAAACATGTATTCATGGAAAAACCTGTTGCAGTTGATCCTGTGGGAATACGTTCCGTCCTTGCCACCGCAAAAAAAGCAGAGGCAATCGGGATGTGCGTGGTTACAGGAACACAGCGACGCCATCAGGAAGATTACATTGAGACATACAGGCAGGTGCTTAACGGGGCAATCGGCAAGATTACTTCAGCCAAAGCCTTCTGGAACCAGGATCATGTGTGGTTCAGGGAAAGGGAACCAGGGTGGAACGACATGGAGTACATGATAAGGAACTGGAACAACTTCTGCTGGCTCTGCGGAGATCATATCCTCGACACACATGTTCATAATATTGACGTTATCAACTGGTTCATGGGCAAACATCCCGAAAAGGCAATAGGCTACGGTGGCAGGCACAGAAGAGTCACCGGAGATCAGTACGACTTTTTCAGCATTGATTTCGACTACGGCAACGGGATAAGCTCGCACAGCATGTGCCGCCAGATAGACAGCTGTGCAAACGGCACAGGTGAGATTATCATGGGTACAGAAGGATATACCAACTGCCAGAATACAATCTGGGATCTTGATGGAAACATCAAATGGAGCTTCAAATATCCCGCTGATGAGAATGGGAATGCAATGAATTCAGTAAAGATACCTCCTTACGTTCAGGAACATATGCATCTCGTATATGCCATACGAACCGGCAATTATGTTAACGAAGCTGAACAGACAGCCATCTCAACGCTTACGGCTATAATGGGAAGGACTGCAGCCTATACCGGCCGGCTGATAACCTGGGATGAGATCATTAAATCGGATATGGACCTGGGACCAACGAAGATTGAATTCGGCCCGGTTGATATGGTATTCGAAACTCCGATCCCGGGGACACCTGTTATGGTTTGAAATATTAAATTAGAATTCAAAATATCAACAGATTAACTAATCAGAATATGAGAAACAAAACCTCAAGAAGGAAATTTATTAAACGATCAGCATCGGTGGTTGCCGGTTCGGTTGTTTTGCCATTCATAATGCCCGCTGATGTATTGGGCAGGGGAGGCCACCTTGCACCATCCGACAGGATAATAATGGGAGCTATAGGGACAGGTTCACAGGGCATGAGCAATATGATCGATTTTCTCCGGCTGGGGGATGAGGTCAGGTTTGTGGCTGTCTGCGACGTGGATGCCGGTCATCTGGCAAAAGCAAAGGATACCGTCGACAAAGCCAACAAAAGCAATGATTGCAGAACATATGGCGATTTCAGAGAGCTCCTGGAAAACGAAAAACTGGATGCAGTGTCAATTGCCCTGCCTGACCACTGGCACGGAATAATTTACTCGGCGGCAGCTGCAAAAAAGATTCATGTGTATGGTGAAAAACCTGTTTGCCGTACAATTAGTGACGGTAAGTTAATAGTGGAAGCTGTCAGGAAAAACAAAATAATCTGGCAGACAGGCAGCTGGCAGCGTTCGCAGGAACATTTTCGAAGGGGTTCAGAACTTGTGCGGAATGGCAGAATAGGAAAGATAAAACTCATCGAGGTGGGATTGCCTGACGGGGGAAGAGGAATCGGAACTCCGCCTGTAAAAGATGTTCCTCCTGAACTGAACTGGGAAATGTGGCTGGGACCTGCTCCGAAAGTGCCTTACCGCGGAATATCTCACTGGGACTGGCGCTGGATACTTGACTATTCGGGAGGGCAGCTTACCGACTGGGCAGGGCACCATATCGATATTGCAAACTGGGGAGCAGACCTGGAACATACAGGACCCGTTGAGATCTCAGGTAAAGGAGTATATCCGCCAGAGGGTATTTACAATGCGCCTGTTGAATATGATTTCAGTTGCAGATATGAGAACGGAATAGTGATGAGAGTTGCTAATGCATCCCGTCTGAAACACGGGATGGGCACTACCTGGTATGGTGAACTGGGCTGGATACATACCGACAGGGGAAACATACTTACCGCCTCCGATCCCGTGATACTTGAAGAGGTCATAGGGGATAATGAAATCCACCTTTACAAAAGCAATAATCACTGGCAGAATTTCATCGACTGCGTCAGATCAGGTGATCAGGCTGCAGCCCCGGTTGATGTTGCTTATCGCGCCATATCAGTCGGATTACTGGGTGAAATAGCCATGACAACCGGCGAAACAATTGCCTGGGATCCTGTAAAGGAAGAGATAACAGGCAATCAAAGGGCAAGCCGCCTCCTTTCACGACCATACCGTCAGCCATGGACCATTCCAACAATTTAAATTCCTGAAAAATGAAAAGAATATGCATTAAGATATTATCGGGACTTGCCTTAGCTGTGCTGATTGTCTCATGTACTTCCAAAGAGTTAAATAAATCACTGATAATCACTGGCCAGCAGGAGCATAACTGGAAAGTCAGCTCCTCGGTGCTGAAACAGATCCTTGACAATACAGGTCTTTTTTCAACGGAAATCCTTATAACCCCTGAAAAAGGAGCTGATATGACCAGATTTGATCCCGATTTTTCCAGATACAAACTTGTTTTGATTGACTATTATGGCGATGCCTGGCCCGAAAAGACCAGGACAGCTTTTGTCGATTATGTCAGGAATGGGGGAGGAGTGGTAATTTACCATGGCTCAAGCGGTTCATTTCCTGACTGGCAGGAATATAATGAAATCACAGGAATAGGAGGAGGAAGTAACAGAAATGAACTGAACGGACCATATGTCTATTACCGTAACAATGAACTCGTGACAGACACCGCGTCAGGAACTGCAGGTTCGCATGGAGAACGGCACGAGTTTGAAATCAGGATCCGGAATTCGGAACACCCTATAACTAAGGGCTTGCCTGTCAGATGGATGCATGGCAGTGATGACCTTTATCAGAAAATGCGCGGACCTGCCCGTAACATGCAGGTTCTTGCCACGGCATATGCTGATACGGCCTTCGGCGGCACGGGTAGGGATGAACCGATGCTGATGACCATTGAATACGGCAAAGGCAGAATATTTCATACCGCTATGGGTCATGCTGACGATGATGGAGGTCCGGCAATGAAATGTGCAGGATTCATCATAACCATGCAGAGAGGAGCAGAATGGGCAGCCACGGGATCAGTAACCCAGGAGGTGCCTTCCGATTTTCCCACGGCAGCCGGCGTAATCCTCAGACCTGATTATTCTGCAATAACAATGGAAAAAGCACTGGAGTACATTCGTGATTATAATATCACCAAAAGTACCAGGTATTTCACATACCTTCAGCAGGAGATACGCAAATCAGCCGGAAACGGGGACAGGATTCTTGAAATCGAAAAGAAAATGGTTTCAATAATCAGGGATTCCAGGGCTTCAACTGAAGGAAAAAAGCTGTTATTGCGGGAGCTGAGCTGGATGGGGTCAGATTACTGCCTCGAGACAGTCAGGAAATTGGCAGAAGATCCGGATTTGAAGGATGATGCTGAATATGCCCTTGCCAGGCTTCAGAATTGAAAAAAGGACAAATCATGCTTTCACTTGTTATACCTGTATTTAATGAGGAAAACCTTATAGATGAACTGGTAAGGCGGACTGTTTCTGCCATTGAGTCTTTTGTTACCGATTATGAGATTATTTTTGTTGATGACGGAAGCACTGACCGGAGCCTTGACAGGATCCTTGGCTTTCAGAAAACAAACAATAAGATCAAAGCCCTGTCCCTTTCAAGGAATTTCGGACATCAGGCGGCCTATACGGCAGGACTGGAATATTCAAAAGGTGATCTTGTAGCTATGATGGATGGCGACCTTCAGGATCCTCCCGAACTGCTGGCAGAAATGTACAGGAAAATCATAAATGAGGGATTTGATGTTGTAAACGCCAGACGCATAGGGAGAAAAGGCCGGAAAAGAAAGAATTGGTACACCGTGTTGTTCCATTTTGTATTCAGGAATTTCGGGGAAATAAATAATATCGGCGACTACGGTAATTTTTCGATGTTCACCCGCCCTGCGGCAAATGCCCTTATTTCACTCAGGGAGAAAATAAGATACATGCCGGGGCTCAGGACAATCATTGGATTCAGACAGGGTTCCGTGGAATATATCAGGGATGACCGCTTTAAGGGAGATCCGAAAATGAATCTGAGGAAACTGTTCATTCTGGCTACGGATGCCATTTATTCTTTTTCCAAGTTCCCTTTGAAGGTTTGCCTTTTCCTCGGACTGACAGGTACAACAGTGTTTCTTGCAGCCGGTATCTACGTTCTTATCGCAAAAGCTTCGGGTTTTGCTGTGCCCGGATGGTCATCCACCCTTTTGAGTATTTATTTCCTGGGATCAATTCAGCTGGTATTCCTGGGCATTCTTGGAGAATATGTTTACCGCAATTACAAGGAATCGCAAAACCGTCCGGTATACTTCGTAAAAAGATATTTTGATGGCGTAGACGGGGAATAATGAAGGAAAAAATATTGAAATATTCCTTTTTTCTTCTGTCAGCTGCAGCACTGCTCTTTATGCTCTTACAGAGCCGTAATGCGGGAATCAACTGCGATGAGGTACTCCATTACAACCATTCACTGGCTGTTTACAACTTTTTTATTACTGAAGGGAAGGACACTTCAGCCTTGCATACGCCTGAAACTCATCTGAAATATTATGGGCAGAGTTACGACAATCTGGCTGCTTTCATAATAAAATGGGCAGGGATTGAAGACATTTACGGCTTCAGGCATCTGATGAGCTCAGGCGCAGGATGGCTTACGATTTTTGTTGCCGCATTGCTCGCAGTATGGTTAAATGGCTATGGTGCAGGCATCATCGTTATTTTGTTGTTTTTGATTTCTCCAACATTCATGGGCCATGCACAGAACAATCTCAAAGACATCCCATTTGCTTTAGGGTATATTTCCGGAATATATTTTTCACTAAGATTATTTTATTCAGATAAAACAATCCCTGTAAGTGATACCTTTCTTCTGATGATAAGCTTAGCCCTGGCAATGAGCATAAGAGCCGGAGGCATGCTGCTTATCTGTTACCTGGGTCTGATTTGCATTATCTTCTATTGGATCAGATTTCTCAGAAAAAATGAGATCAACAGGAATGAGATGATTATCAGATTGCTGGTTGTCATTTCGGTCAGCATTTTATCTTTTTATATAAGCATCCTCCTGTGGCCTTTCGCGTTGCAGAATCCTGTAAGTAATGTGATGGAATCATTTAGTAAAATGTCAGATTTTCCTGCAACATTCAGACTGATTTTTGAGGGAAAGATGGAATGGTCTGATCAAATGCCATGGTATTATCTCATAAAATCGATGGCCATAACAATCCCACTGATCATAATTGCCGGGCTTCTGCTCTTTGTAATGTTCTCGCAAAAAATATTCGCATCGGAGAATTCCCTTAAAATTGCTTTTATCGCTTTTTCTGCACTGTTCCCGGTTGCTTATGTAATGATTAAAGGATCAAATCTTTATAGTTCGTGGAGACAGTTTCTTTTTGTTTATCCGCCACTGGTAATACTTTCTTCCCTGGGATTTCTATGGTTATTCCGCAACTATTTAAGCAGACACGGAATAATTTCAAAATTGGTGGCAGGGATTATCCTGATCCTTCTTTCGGTTCATCCGGCCAGATACATGGTTTTAAATTCATCCTTCTGGTATATTTATTATAATCAGATTGTTGGAGGAATAAATGGAGCCTTTTCAAACTATGAGACCGATTATTATTTTGTAAGTCATACAAAAGCGTGCGAATGGCTGACAGATCATCTTAAGGAAAAAGGGGATACAGCTAATATCATAGTGAATGCTGACTATTCGGTAAGCTGGCAATTCCGTAAACTTCAGGGAGTTCATGTCACCTATTCGAGGTTCGAGGAAAGGAGTTTCTCAGACTGGGATTACGCTGTCGTTACATCCCGGTATATGACTCCTTATCAGCTGAAAAACAGACTATGGCCGCCTTCGAACAGTATCCATGTTGTTTATTCAGATTCTGTTCCCCTTTGCACAGTCTTAAAGCGGACAACGAAAGATGATTATTATGGTTTCAGGGCTTTAAACGAAGGTCGTTCAGCTGATGCGGTAAAATATCTTCAGGATGCATTGGAAAAAAATAAAAATGACGAGATGATTTTTTTTAATTTAGCAGCTGCTCTGTCAGAAAACGGTCAGCCTGAAAAGGCGGATTCGGTTCTGAAGGAAGCCTTGCTTGTTAATCCGGATTCTGAACCTGTGCTGATGTATCTGGGAAATATGGCAGCTTCCGGCAAGAGATACAATGAAGCAGAAAACTATTATAAAAGGCTTTTAGATGTCAACAGTAAATATTTTGAAGCATATGTTGAACTGGCAAAGCTGGTTGAATCACGGGACAGACAGGCTGCAAGGGATCTGCTTAGGCAGTGCCTGACAATTAATCCGGTATTCAAACCTGCAATGATTACCCTGGCTGACACATATCGCTCCACTAACCCTGAGATAGCTGATAAATATGATGAAATGGCAAGATTGATCAAATAACTCTTAAATTCAAAAACGATGAAAAAAGCAATTCTGATGTTCTCCTTCTTTATGCTCCTCGCTGCTTTTGGAAGTAATCCTGTTATGTCGCAGGAACAGCCAAAGCCAAAGAAGGATACTGTTAACATGGATACCAATGCAAAGCCGACATTTTATTATGCTGAAGAAGAGGAGGGTGCAGGGGAAAAGGGAAAATCCGGAACAGTGGCATTTATCGCCGGTGCGGTTGTCGTGATTGCAGCCGGTGCAGTTCTTTTGCTTCGGAGAAGGAAAAAATAGGCAGCTTACTGATTCTTTTTACTTTATTTAATCACCATTAGCGCTGAGGATGTCCATTATTAATCCTTGCATTTTCCTCTGATTTGCCATTACCGGTAATTTATGATTATTAAAAATACTTAGCATTATTATGAGCATCAGCAACTACGGAAAATTTATCGACAAGATCAAAGCCGGAAGGCTTTGCAAAGGATTGGTGATCACTTTGAATGACCTGACTGTAAGCGAGCTGGCAGCTGAGGCAGGATACGATTTCACCTGGATTGACATGGAGCATGCACCTGTCACCATAGAATCAGCATTGCATCATGTTACGGCAGTCAAGGGAACTGATTGCGCACCCCTGGTACGTGTACCCTGGAATAAGGCTGAGGTAATCAAACCGGTTCTTGATCTCGCCCCGGCCGGCATCATAATTCCCATGGTAAATTCTGCTGAAGAGGCAAAAGCAGCTGTGACGGCATGCAGATATCCTCTTAATGGAATAAGGGGATGTTTTGTGCGAAGGGGAAACAGGTTTGGCCAGACACCTTTTAGCGATTATCTGGTTGCTTCTGAAACAGAGCCAATGGTCATCATTCAGATTGAAACAATGGAGGGAGTCAGAAATCTTGATGAGATATTGAAAGTACCCGGTATCGGAAGTATCTGCATCGGGCCTCTTGATCTCTCAGGATCGATGGGAAAACTCGGGCAGGTTGATGACCCTGAGGTGAACAGTACAATCGACATGATCTGTGAAAAAGTTGTTGCTGCCGGAATACCACTGGGAACAGCATCATGGCCTTTTGAGCCATGGAAGAAAAGAGGGCTGGCGTGGATTGCCCTTACCAGCGATTTTGCATCAATAATGGCGCATTCAAAAATTGTCCTTTCAGGATCCTGACCAGTTTCTAAATATATTCTTACAAAGGAAATCCGATAACTGATTATCATTTGCATCCGATATGGGGCTATTGAAAATTGACTGGTTGATAATAGCAGGATACCTTATTATTCTTGCCATTATCGGACTGATAACCGGCAGAAGAGGAGGGCAGGATTCGGAAAGCTACTTCCTTTCGCGGCGCAGCATGACATGGTGGCTTCTTGGTTTTTCAATGGTTGCAACCACATTTTCAATAGCAACACCAAATCTTATTACCGATATGGTGAGAAGCGGGGGAGTTGCAAAAAACTGGTTATGGATTTCATTCCTCCTGTCTGGAATGCTTACTGTATTCGTCTATGCAAAATTGTGGAGCCGATCAAAGATCATGACGGATCTGGAGTTTTATGAGATGAGATACAGCGGAAAAGCGGCAGCTGTTTTAAGAGGTTTCAGAGCTGTATATCTTGGATTCTTTTTCAATGTTCTGATCCTGGCAGGGGCTACCCTGGCATTTATTAAGGTAACGGTCATAATGACCAGCATAAATCCGATTATTTTCCTGTCTGTGGTTGCTGCCATCACAGTTTTGTACAGCACTGTTGGCGGGCTAAGATCGATCATCTGGACCGATTTTTTCCAGTTTCTGCTTGCTATGACGGGAGCCATAGTGCCTGCCGTGATTATTGTGAAATCCACTGCTGTTGGTGGTATGTCAGGCCTTCTCAATAACGAGATCATTCAGGGGAAGACCAGCCTGCTGCCGGATTTCTCCGATCCGGTAATGTTATTGACAGTCTTTATAGTTCCTGTTACAATACAATGGTGGGCCGCCTGGTATCCTGGATCTGAACCCGGAGGAGGTGGTTTTATAGCGCAGAGAATGCTTTCGGCTAAATCTGAAAAGCATGCTGTGGGTGCAACACTCCTCTTCAACCTGATGCATTATGCAGTAAGGCCCTGGCCGTGGATAATTGTGGGATTGTGTTCACTTGTTATATTCCCCGATATTTCCTCAATGGCAGAACAGTTTAAGGATGTTCCCCGGCAATATTTCCATAATGATATAGCATATCCCGTTATGCTTCGCAAATTCCTTCCGGGCGGAATACTGGGCCTGGTGCTTGCATCATTGTATGCAGCATATATGTCAACTGTATCAACCCAGCTGAACCTGGGAGCATCATACATGGTAAATGATTTTCATGCAAGATTTATTGATCCTGGTGCTTCGGAAAGAAGAAAAGTTCTGATAGGAAGAATATGGACCGTGGTTTTCATGGTCTTTTCAACTATACTGGCATTATACCTGGAAAACGCCCTTCAGGCTTTTCAATATATGATCATTATTGGCGCCGGAACCGGCCTTATATACCTGCTGCGCTGGTTCTGGTGGAGGATCAACGCCTGGTCTGAGATTTCAGCTATGGCAGGAGCCGTATTTTTTTCAGTATTGTCGATCATATTGGAACACAGGTATTTAATCCGCATAGATCAAAACACCGTACAATTATTCGGAATCCGGTTGGATCCTTCACTCTGGGATGCGGTCAAATTTGTGTCAATCGTACTGCTTAACACTATTATCTGGATTATTGTAACATTTGCCACAAAACCCTGTGATGAAAAAACACTTATTCAGTTCTATGAAAAGATCAGGCCCGGTGGGCCGGGATGGAAAAACATTGCGCAAAAGAGTTCGTTGAGTATGACAGAATACTCAGGCGATTGGAATGTACCTGCCGGACTTGCCTGCATGAGCCTGGGGTGCCTGGCTATATATGCAATCCTTTTTGCAGTTGGTCACGCAATTTATGGCAATCTGGGATTTTCAGCTGTCCTGGTTCTGATATCCCTCATTTCTTCATTGATCCTTTTCAGACTTTGGGGTAAGCTCTTCAGTTAGGTATTTATTCCTTTCTTTATTTCGGGCCGAATCTGGTAATTGGCCGGAAAAGATTTGTATCCCCTGAATTCAGATTATGTAAGGGCTTCTCATTTCCCTTATATACAGCTTGTTGGCTTCGGAATCGTTCGCAACTTCACCCTTAACAGGATCCCAGGTAATCCTCCTGGCCGACCTGATGGCAATATCGCCCATATGGCTTATAGTATCAGAGATTATTGCATCATCAAGCGGACACAATTCTTCCATTTTCCCGTTTATCACATCAAGAAAAGCCTGTCCCATGGTGTTATTCTCGCTGTTGATCCATCCATCGGGATTTTTCTGAAAATTGTTCAGCTTCTGATCAATTTCAGGGATATTTGATTGCGCTGAAGAACGGCTGAGAGATATCCAGCCTTTTGTCCCGTAAAATGTGGTCCCATTGGTTTCCTTCAATGCCCTGTGATCCAGAACGCCTCTCAGTGCAACATCATCACTTGCAAAATGAACTTCCAATCCATCCTGGTATTTGCAGATCACATCCCAGGAATAGATATTATTGTATAATCTCCCGGGTTCCCAGAAAAGTCCGGAACCTTCGCAAGTATAAATGCCCGAAACTTTATCCTTCAGTACCCATACGAGAATATCCAGGGGATGGGCACCCCAGCCGGCAAGAAAACCAATGCTGTAATCATTATTGAACCACGAGCCGTTGTTTGTTACACGCTCAGGGCAATATGGTCTCATGGGTGCCGGTCCGGTCCACCTGTCATAATCAAAATCAGGAGGTACAGGCACTTCATTGCAGACAGGATTTTCAACAGGATTCTTGCCAGGCGACCAGACATCTACCCGTTCAATATCTCCGATTAGCCCCTCAAGTATCATGTCCCTTCCCAGCTTAATATGTTCCATTGTGCGCTGTTGTGTTCCATAATGAAAACGCACATTATTTGCTTTCAGCTCATCTGCAAGGATCCTGTATTCAGGGTAGCTTAATCCAAGGGGTTTGGCAAGCATTATATGCTTCCCGGCCCTTGCTGCTTTGATGGCAGCCGGAACATGCCAGTGATCAGGCGTTGTAATGTGTACCGCATCGATAT
>CAZTDW010000100.1:0-13791 GCA_964611835.1 uncultured Rikenellaceae bacterium
CCACCAAGGCACTCAAAGGTCCCGATGGCTATCGGGAGCACAAAGGTACCCGAAGTACTTTTGATGCAGCCTCAATCCCCTAAATAAACAACAATATTCCATGAACGCTTTTTTTGCAGAATTTTTCGGTACGGCAATAATCCTTGTATTTGGAAGCGGAGTTGTTGCCAATGTTCTTTTGAACAAAACAAAAGGTTTCAACAGTGGCTGGATAGTTATCTCATTCGGGTGGGCGATCGGAGTATTTACCGGTGTTCTTATTTCTGCTCCTTTCAGCGGAGCACACCTTAATCCGGCAATAACCATTGCCCTTGCCATTGCCCATAAATTTTCCTGGAACATGGTCCCGGTCTATATCCTGGCCCAGATACTTGGCGCAATGTTCGGATCCTCGCTGGCATGGCTGGCATACAAAAAGCATTTTGACTCCACCGATGATGCTGATGCAAAACTTGCGGTTTTCTGTACCATCCCCAACATAAGAAGTTACTGGTACAATGTTGTGACGGAGATAATCGGGACTTATGTACTTTCCCTTGCAGTTCTATATATGGCTGAGCCTGAGGTAGGCCTTGGTGCCCTCAATGCACTGCCGGTCGCGCTGGTGGTGCTGGGTATAGGTCTTTCTCTTGGCGGGCCGACAGGGTATGCGATAAACCCTGCTCGCGACCTGGGGCCAAGAATAATGCATTTCCTGCTGCCAATCGCTGACAAGAGAAACAGCGACTGGGCGTATTCATGGGTGCCTCTCCTGGGTCCGGTTGCCGGGGCCGTCTGTGCTGCCATTATGTTTCTTATATTCAAAGGATCCTGACAGATCAGGTTCATAACAACTCCGGGCATCCTTATCCCGTATTTGTTGCATGTTCGTCCCCTGATCTGGCCTATTGATAAAAATCCTGATCTGGTTGGGGTGGGATAAAATTTAAATTTGTAATTTTACCTGATGCATAAAGGTTGTAAATAAGACATTTACATAATTAAATATTTAGGGAGTGTTTTGTCTTATTTTGGAAAATTTTTTTTACACTATTAAATAAAACAAATCATAAATAAGATTGTTATATAAAATAACCATTAACGTACAAAATTCTAAAGCTATGAAAAAACTCATTCTTATGTTTGTTGTTGTAAGTTTATCCCTGGGTCAGCTTGTTTCACAGGAGCCAACTTTTTCTAAAGGAGACAAAGTTCTTAATGTAGGACTTGGACTGGGTAGCACACTTTATACAGGATCATATTATAAAAATCAGGTACCTCCACTTAGCGCTTCTTTCGAGGTTGGGATTGTCGACAATATCATTGAAAAGGGAGTTATAGGTGTTGGCGGTTATCTTGGATATGCATCCTACAAATGGGATTATGCCAATTATGACTGGGGATATAAGATATCGAATTTCATAATCGGAGTGAGGGGAAGTTTTCATTATCCGCTTGTTGATAAGCTTGACACATATGCGGGAGTTCTGACGGGATACAGAATTGTTAATTACAAGGAGTTCGGAACTTACTCGGGTTATTATGACTATACTCCGAGTGGAGGCCTGGTATGGTCGGGATTTGTCGGAGCAAGATACTATTTCCAGGAAAACCTGGCTGCAATGGCTGAACTTGGCTACGGAATTGCTTACCTGACTATAGGTGTTGCTTTCAAATTTTAGTTACATTTTTATTTATCTAGGAAAAGGCTGTATCAAAAGTCCTTTGAGTTCCTTGGTGAATAACTTTGTGTATCCTTTGTGGTGAAACATAACTGTCTGAACCACAAAGTGTCACAAAGACTGGCACAAAGGACTCCAGGGAATTTTGATACAGCCTCTTTTGTTTCTGTAAAGTAACAAACAAAATCTTCCGGGAGGTATTTTTATTCTTTCCCCACAATAATGAGTGAATGTTCCTTATTGCGGAAATGATTGTAAATTAGTATTTTGTATAATGGTTTCCTGTCTGTCTCCTTAAAGATCATAACAGGGGGAATAGTCTGGGTTTCGAGAATGGTTTTTGCAGCCCAAAGGGCAAAACCCGAAGAGGTGTAATACTCCCCGCACAAATGCTTAAAACAGGAAATACCTGATGATCTGTCATAATAATCCCTTGCAAGACTGTGATAGATGCCATCAAAATCCGGATCTCCGTTCATCCCCGTAATGACAAGGTCGATATCCTTAATGCTTAGACCGGCCGATCCAAGGAATTTGCAGGTTTCCGAATAAATCATCTCCGGCCCCGATCCATCGGGAGTCAGAAATGTATGGACACCATCAATGCTTATTGCCGGACCGCTTCCTCTGTTACCCGAAACAAGGAAAAAGGAAGCACCTTCACCGGCAACCGTGCCTTTTCCGGATGAGGAGAAAAGTTCAAGTGTATTAATTGGTTCTTTCCAGAATCCTCTGTATCCGTGCAGTTTGATGAAATCCTCAGTAAGTTCGTCAATCCCTCCCACAAGGATGTCCACGTCCTTTTTTTCATCGATATGCAAAAGGGTGTCTGCCAATGCGCTTTCAAAAGAAAAACTCCGATGGCAATATGTGACATTGTAACTGTTGTTTTTTAGAAGCATTGCAATCTGGGCTGCAACCGCGTTGTGTGTTGAGTTTATGAAAGGCAGGACACTTGTTATCTGTTCATTGGTATCATAAATTTCATCCAGGAATTTTTCAAGATTTTTCAGACAGCCGAGGCCTGTGCCTATAATTATGCCATCAGGATCAGTATTTCCCGATTGTGATATGCAGATCCTGGAAGCTGCCAGCCCCATTTTAAGTATCCTGGGCATCCGGCGAAGCTGTATGGGGTTAATTACTGACTGATAATCAGGCTCAATGCAGAAAAGCCTGTCGGAAAAATCTCCCCTGAAGACATCCGGAAATCCCCTGCCGTCATGTGTAGCCTGTGGGGAAATGATTCCTGCCGATCTGATATAAGCCTTCATACTTTCGAGAATATCAGGGACGTGTTATTTCCGCCAAAGCCAAAAGAGTTGGACATTACATGGTTCAGAGGCATGGACAGGATTTCCGCTGGGGGCAGAAAGGAGATCTCAGGCATTGGCTCTTTTAAGTTTAGAGAAGGCCATATTTTCTGTTCCTGAAGAGCCAGAACCGATAAAACCGCTTCGACAGCTCCTGCAGCTCCAAGAGTATGTCCCGTAAATGATTTGGTAGAGCTTACCAGAGGGGCCTTTTTGCCGAAAAGGCGGTCTATTGCAACTCCCTCGGCAAGATCGTTTATTCCGGTACCGGTTCCGTGTGCATTGATGTATCCTATTTCTTCGGGTTTCAGGCCCGCTGATCTGAGGCATTCCGACATTGCCATAAAAGCTCCTGCACCATCGGGTGATGAAGATGTCTGATGATACGCTTCATTTACATTTGCATATCCTGTTATCCTGCAAAATGCTTTCGACATGTCTGCCGTCTGGTCCGATTCGAGCATAAGTATGGCGGCACCCTCGCCAATAGTCAGCCCGTCGCGGCCTGCATCGAACGGACTGCATCCTTTTGATGAAATCAACTCGAGACCCCTGAATCCGTTCAGGGTAAATCTGGTAAGTGCATCAGAACCTCCGGCAAGCACCCTTGTCAGTTTACCGTTTCTGATAAGCCGTGAGGCCAGCATTATTGCATTTGCAGAAGAAGAGCATGCTGTCGATATTGTGGTAATGTTATGATGAATGCCAAATCTGGCCGCAACCTTTTCGGTAGTGTCTGAGCTGTCAAGAACCGAAATCCCTATCCCGGTTTCCAGACCGGCAAGAAACGACCGGTAGTGCTTTTCGTTATAATCCATTCCTCCTACTGTGGTCGCCATCACCAGACCAGTTTGATGGGCTTCAGAATCATACCATTTCGACATCTCAACAGATTGCTGTGCGGCAATCAGGGCCAGAAGGGTATTGCGTGTAAATATCCCCGGCTTTGTTGCTGTTCCTGCAATTTCAGCCAGTTCATCCGTGGAATGTTTAACTTCAGCTACGGGAATGCCTGAAATTGAAGTTTCAAGCCACCTTATCTGGCCTATCCCTGATTTTTTATTTAAAAGTGATTCGAGGGTCTCTTCGATGCCGTTGCCAATTGCAGAAATAATACCGATACCTGTGACAACAACCCCCGGTTGCATCAGTTGACTGAATTTCTGTGGTTGCTAATGCATTCTGCCATTGCCCTGACATTTCTGAGGACAGTACGCCTTTCCTTGGGATCTTCGATCTTCACCCCGTATTTCTTTTCCATAAGAAGGATCAGCTCGATGGCGTCAATTGAGTCAAGGCCAAGACCTGTAACAAACAGGTCCGTGTCTGCAGTGAAGTCATCAATTTTAACATCTTCAAGCGACAATGATGTAATTATATCTTGTTTTAACTGGGCAATTAGATCTTCCATAAAAATCTGACTTCAGATAATGTCTGGTTATTAAAGCAATGTAAAATAACAAAAAGGTCAAAGAATCAGGCTGCAAATTTATAAAATCTATTTCAAACGTTATAATAATTTAAAATCAGCCTGATTTCAGAGCATGATCAGGTTTTGTCAGGTCAGTTCTTTCCTGATCCTGTTGAAATATATTGCCACAAGAAGAGCCACTATTGAAAATAAAAAGAGTCTGATGCCATAGTGCAGAACATCGGCGAGGGATGCATTGCGTATAAGTATATCATAAAAGCTGTTAAGGGCCCAGTTCAGCGGCGATATAATACTCAGACTCTTAAGGAATGGTGGCATTATGAAGACAGGTACCCATATGCCTCCGAGAGCTGCAAGTATCATAATGGAAACTGACCCGAAAATAGAAGCCTGCTGGTGTGTTTGTGCAACAGCCCCTATAGCTATTCCATAACTTACTGCAGCAAGTGATCCAAATAGAGCCATTACCGAAAGGCTCATTATTTTTCCGGTGATATCAAGTGATGGCAGATTAAGCAGGGGAAACAGATAAATCCCCATTAGCATTATCAGTACGAACTGAAGGAAACAAACCAGAAGATATACTGAAACCCGTGAAAGCATGATGGTAGTGTAAGAAACCGGCATTGTCAGAAGTCTGCCAAGGGTTCCATCCTCACGCTCTTTTATCATGGCTCCTGCAAACGGAATTACAATAAAAAACATTGCAAACAGAGTCCATGAAGGAATATTATGCTGCACAGAATTGGGGATTACAGTCTGGTTGCCGAAAGCAACATATTCTTCCCGGCAGGTTACTGTCTGCGGCTGTAAAAGATTAAGGTTTGCAACAGAAATGATCGTCTGCCTGTTGATTTCCACGGTAAGCTCATTAAGGAAAATTCTTGTCTCAATCTTTGATGAATATTCCCTGATCTTTCCCTGAAGCGAAGTACGCAGGGATGATCTGATAGCCGGATCTATGTAGAGGGTTATGTAAATTGAGTCAGCGGCTGCAGGATTCATGTTGTTTCCCGAGAAAAGGTTTTCCATTGTTGTTCTGACACGTTCCCTGATCCTGCTTGTCGTATTTTCAGGAATTATTATGCCTATCTGGAATTTGCCTCCGGCTACAGCTTCCCTGATTTCGGATACTGCCGGTTTGCGTCCGTCTATTCTGGTATGGCAGTCAAAGTAGTTGGAATTGCAGATCTCTTTCTCAATGGCATTGCCAAGAGAGTCGAGATCATTATTGAGAAGAACGAGGCTTATCCCGCTTTCATGAAGTGATCTGAAAGTGGTATCCTGCATGGCTGTCATTATAAGAACGAGGGCCATCGGCATTGCAAACAATAGTCCCAGTCCCCATTTGTCGCGTATCAGTATAAGGAAGTCTTTATAAACCAGTGTAAGGAATTGCTTCATGTCAGTCTCTTAATTCTTTGCCTGTAAGTTGAAGAAAGATATCCTCGAGTTTCGACATGTTGTTTGTTTCAGATCTGATATCCTCCATTGTGCCTTTGGTTATTATCACACCCTGATCGATGATGGCAAGAAAAGTACACAGGTTTTCCGCTTCCTCAAGATAATGGGAAGTATATACAATGGTGGTACCTCCCCTGTTTATTTCCCTGAGGCTTTCCTTTATCACGTTTTTTGACTGTACGTCAATCCCGACAGTAGGTTCATCAAGGAACAGGATCCCGGGATCATGAAGAAGTCCGGCTATAAGATTGAGGCGTCGCTTCATACCACCTGAGTATTGGTTAACCTGCTGTCTTTGATTCTTTTCAAGCCCAAAGATATTAAGCCATTTATCAATGCGTTTTTTCAGTTCCCCGGCAGGTATTCCATACAATCCCCCAAAAATATTAAGGTTTTCAACCGCGGTCAGGGTAGGGTATAAGGCTATATCCTGAGGCACGACACCTATTATTTTCTTAATTTCGGGAAGCTGTTTTTTTAGTGAATAGCCCCCGATATTTACTTCGCCTCCGGAAGGAGAAAGCAGACCGCACATAATTTTTATCATGGTAGTCTTTCCTGCTCCGTTTGGTCCCAGGAGTCCGAAAAAATGGCCTTCATCAATATCAAGGCTAATATTGTTGACGGCAGGCAGAGGGCTTCCCCTGTATTTTTTTGTTAATTTATGAATTCTGATTGCAACCGGACTTTTCATTCGAATCTCAATTTACTTAGCTGTCTGAAGATCTTCTCTTCCCTTTCGGAAATATCCATCAGGATGTCAGCCAGCATGTCATAAGTTACCTCTCCGTTATCCCTGTTTTTGAAGCAGCGTGAAGCCTGCCATGCAAATTCTCTCCATTTGTCGCCAGCTTCGGTCATCTCAGTGCTAAGTTTATCAAGCTCGGGCATTTGCAGTATCCCGGCACTTTCCTGAAGGAAGGCTGCATAAATGAATCTGAATCCCGCACCTCCGGTACCAATCTCTTCGAGCATCCTTATTACCTGTCCCAGGTTCATCACTGCAGACTTAATTCCCAGCTTTGAGGGCCATTTTCGCATTTTCCCTGCCAGGTAACGGATCCCCTTGACACCAAACATGGGAAGCGGAATGTTGATCATGTCATCGGCAGTTTTTCGAATTCCTTTTATAATTGCAAGCTTCAGGTCAAATTTATCAGGGACGGAAGTTATGTAATACATTTTACCCCTGGGAGGCACTGTCCCTTTTGCGAACCTCACTTTTCTGAGCTCATCTCCTGTAAGGGTTTCAACGTTTTCCATAACAGGGTCGCTTACATAGTATGAATCGCCCTCTTTACCAAAAACGGTAATATTATGTGCGGTGAAATGGAACCTGTATTCTTTGGGGAAGTAAGGAAGATGAAATACACCGACAATCATTCCGACAGGTATTCCTTTTTCAAGCAAACTGTCGAGTGCCTGCATTGCCTTGTCAGGATCACGGAATTTCCGGTATTTAATACTAATACCAAGTCTTTTAGTAACCCTTTTGAAAATGACTCCCGGCCATACCCGGAACGATGTAACTGCCATTCCGTTGACTTTAAGAAACAGCATGTGTGAGAAGAAGAAGCCTGATCCTATCCCGAAGGCCATTGGCTCACTCAGTTCAATGCCATAATACCTCAGCAGATTTGCTGTTACTCCGTTCTCACAGTGAGCCGCCTGCCTGTGTTTAAAATCAATTTTCATATTTCAGTTCGCGGATTTTTTCGATGTTGACAAGATCTTCTGCAGTAACATTCAATGCTTCAGCATAGCGATCGATCATTCCCTTTGAAAGCTTAAGAAACTCACTCATGCGGAGATGCTTTTTAACTTTCCTTCTCGGGATCCCGGTATAGGCGGCAAGGATTGAAACATCCATCACGTTCAGCTCCATGTACAGAGCTATCGGGCTCAGGATTCCTTCAAGGATCTGCCGTCGTATTTCCCCGGCATGCTCATAGACCTGATCCCAGGCAAGTTTAAGAGCCTCATTTTTGGGCTTCCAGCCCCGGCTTTTCGCGCTTGTATAATGTCCATCCCCGTCTACGACATAGTTAAGATCGCTTATCCTGCCTTCTATGAGGTAACCCTTATCCTGAGGAACTTCATTTATCTTCATCGGGTGGGTTTATTTAATGATGCAAATATAAGGAATCGGGAGTAGTTATTTCAAACCCTGTTGTTTTCAGGCGGTGGTTGTATTGCCGTCAGGTTCAAGGAGGATCCTCATTTCACACTCTGCCATCACCCTGTCAAGGCACATGATCCTGCCGGTTATGATGGTGAATCCAAGCAATTCATTCTCCAGGATTATTTCAGCGCGGATATCATCTCCTGCTTTCGGCAATGAAAATATCCTGAGGTTCTTTACAGATCCTATATAACCCATCAGGATATCTTTTTTTTCGGATAACCTTAAATATCCTGTGTATGCGGCGGCAGTCTGGGCGATACATTCAATAATGCCCGCCTCGGTCAGGTGTCCTCCCAGACAGAGGGGATTTGATTCACTGACATGGAAAATACCTTCACCCTTTTTCTCCACGGCGTTTACAAGCTTATCAATCATTACCATCGGGGGACGCTGGGGAATAAGATCCGTTATTTCAAAATCGGTAGGGTTCATGTCTGATCTTTCATTTTACCAGGTATTCCCACAGAGGACCCTTTCTGTTCCTCTTTCTCATGCGCATCATAGCAGGCGACATGTCCTCATCGGGAAATATCCACTGTTTCCCTGTATGAAGGGCTTTCCTCTTTAGTGAATCTATATCAATGTCTCTAGAGACATAATAGACAGGCTCCAGCAAAGGATCATCAGGTTCAATTGTTTTTTCCCGAAGGGCTATTTCATGCAGTCTGGTGCCCGGATAGATCCTCATTCCGATAAAGGGGAAAAAGACTGTTCGGTCGATCTTTTTGCAATTTTCAAAGGTTTCATTCAGGGTTAATTCTGTTTCTCCATAGCCACCAAGGATCAGGAAGTGGGCGAAATCAATTCCGAGGTCATTGCAGACTGCCGAGATATTCAGGATGTCAGCCACGGTAAAAGGTTTCCTGTAATTAAGCAACATCTGGTCCGACAACGATTCTGTACCAAATTCAATATGTTTCAATCCTGCCTGTTTAAGTTTTTCCAGGAGCTTAATATCGATATTTGCAAAGTTGAAATAGCCTCCCCACTTAAGGTCAAGATCTGCTTCAATCAGTTTTTCAGCCAGTTTGTAATTGAAACTATTGTTTATGTTGAACACCGAGTCGGTGAAGAACACATAATTGATATTTGAATTCTTTTTAAGTTCTGTTAATGTATTCACAATGCGGTCAGGATCGATAGTTCTTACCCTGCTGCCTTCGATAAGGGGATATGTGCAATAAATGCAATTATAAGGGCAACCTCTTTTCGTCTGAATATTCAGCATTCCGCTGTTCTGCCAGTAGTAATCAAGCATGCCATTGTCAAAACTCAGCATGGGAGTATTAAAAAAGCTTTTGCGTTCATTGAAAACAATGCGGTCCTGATCATGGTAAAGCAGCCCTTCTATTGTTGAATAGTCATGTTTATTCTCAATGGATGTCAGCAGTTTATGAAGGCTCAGTTCCCCTTCGCCATGAATTGCAAAATCAGGTTCGAGCGTCTCGAACAGTAATTTTGGATAGATTGAAAAACCTGACCCCCCGATTATCACAGTGGAACTGCTGTGATCCCTGGTGCTTTTAATTATTTGTCTGTAGTGTGAAATAAAACTCTCCTGCCTGTAAATGTTTACGTCATCAATATTTCGAAGCGATATCCCGGTATAGTCTGGTTTTATTTCAGAGAGCAGTTTAATGTAATCATCAAACGATCCTGTCATAAAATCGAAGATATCAATCTTCAGTGAGGGCATGGTTTCGTTGAGGTATGCCTTGATGTAGGATATTCCGAGCGGATATACCGGATATGGCACTGCGAACCTGTTGGCTGACACCAATAATAATCTCCTATTGTTCATCTGCCCAGAAGTTGTAGTAATTGAACCATTGCAAAGGGTATTTCCTTATCATTTTTTCAAGCTGATAAATATACTCTTTTAATATACTCAAAATCATCTGATCTCTTTTTTGCTGATTTCCGGGCAGTTCATATGTTTCCGGAGAGGTGGCATAAAAATGATAATGCTGCCCTGACTCCTTCATTGCAAAAACAAACGACACCGGTACATTGAATTTCATGGCCAGGTAGAACGGGCCGGCAGGGAAAAAAGCCTTCTCGCCCATAAAATCGGCCGGAATTGTTTTGCTTCCCGCGACATACCTTTCACCATGAATGCAAACGATCTGTTTTTCTTCAAAAGCCCTGCTTAATTCGTATATATGCGAATTATCTTCCCTGATGACGATAATATTGAAGTTTTTTCTGGTGACTGAAGAGAGATAGTCTTTTATTTTTTCATGCTCTGCATCGACCATTATTATGCTCACTTTGGTTCTGAGTCTTTCCAGCATATTACCGGCCATTTCAAAATTTCCGATATGCGCACTTATAAGCAGGCCTCCGGTTCCTGACTCAACCATTTTCCTCAGATGATCCTCACCATCGAAGGTGAAGGTGAATTTGCCTCTAAATCCGGCCAGCACGGCTGTTTTATCGAGCAGAACCTGTCCGAAGGCATAGTAGTTCCTGTAGATGAAGATAAATGACTTTAAGATCCCGAAGCCGAGTCTTTTACGGTAGAATCTGTAGGTATTAATGGATGAGGATGGGGATGCAAACAGGAAGTAAAGGGCAACGAAGTAAAGTATGAAATAAGCGAGAGGCAGGCCGGAATATCTTAAAACTGTGACGAATATTTTGTATCCTGTTAAACCGCCGCGGGTTTTCCCTTTCCAGTCAGCCACATGTAGTTAATTCTTGTTATACCGTTTAAAAATATGGTCGTACAGATTCTGAAGGGTTCTGATTGTGGTCATTTCCTCTCCCTTCAGGGCGAGCCCGAATTCTTTCTGCACTATTACCGCTATATCAACGAAATCGAGGCTTTCAAGGCCAAGGTCATCCTTCAGGCGGGCTTCGGGTACAAGTTGTTTTTCAGAAATCTCAAATTCTTCGATAAGCAGATTATTTATAATGCTTATAATTTCTTCTCTCGTCATAGTCAAAAAAAACTGGGGCAAAGTTAAATATATTTCCTTATTATCAAACACGAATTTGTCCCTCCGAAGCCAAATGAATTGGAAAGGAAAGTATTAAAATCCATCGGTGTGGTTTTGCGTATTATATTTAGTGCTGCTGAATATTCGTCGGGTTCTTCCAGGTTGATATTCGGGGCGATATATGAGTTCTGCATCATTATCAGTGAATAGACTATTTCACTGGCGCCCGCCATCCACATTTCATGTCCGGTCATTGATTTAGTTGATGATACCGGAGGCTTGTTATTTCCGAAAACCTTGTTGATGGCCTTGGCTTCATTCTGGTCGCCAAGAAGGGTGGAGGTTGCATGCGCATTTATATAATCCACTTCCCCGGGTTCAATTCCCGCATCTTTGAGGGCCATTCTGATAGCCCTGACCGGGCCGTCAACATCAGGGACGGAGATATGTACCCCGTCGGATGAGAATCCATACCCTATTACTTCCCCCAGAATCGGAGCCCCTCTTTTCAGAGCATGTTCAAGGTCCTCAAGTATTAATGTTGCAGCTCCGCCGCTTGGCACCAGTCCGTCCCTGTTCCTGTCGAAAGGTCGGGAAGCTTTCTCAGGTTCGGATTCCCTCTTCGAGAAGGCTCCCAGTCCGTCGAAACTGACCACGCAATAAACATTGGTTTCCTGTGCACCCCCGCATATTATGACATCCTGATAACCGTGCCTTATTAAGAAGTAGCCCATTCCTATTGAATGAGAACCGCTGGCACACGCACCGCTGAGGGTAAAATTTATGCCCCTGAGCTTGAAAATGACAGAGAGGTTCATGGTTACCGTTGAATTCATCGACTGGAACACAGAGCCTGAACCGACAAGAGTAGAATCTTTTTTCTCACGTAAAATATCGATGCTTTCAACTACCGGATACATTGAGCTGTCGTTCCCGAATAAGATGCCCACTTCATTCTGTTCGAGGTATTCTTTGCTCAATCCGGCCGACAGAAGGGCTTCAGAAGTTGAAATAAACGCGTATTCAGCATGTTCGGGCATGCAGACCCGCGACCGCCGGTCTAGCAATCCCTTCAGGGCAGGTCTTTCAAGTTTCCCGGTCAAAGCCGATTGATAGCCAAAAGCCTTTCTGGCCGGGTCAAAAATGATGCCTGATCTTCCCCGGGAAAGGGATTCATTTACCTCCCCCAGGTTTTTTCCTATTGAGGAGTATATCCCCACGCCTGTTATAACTACTCTGTTCATATGCCGAACCATGGAAGATCAATTTCTATGTGTAGAGGCCTCCGTTTACTGAGATGACCTCACCTGTAATATAAGATGATTTTTCTGAAGCCAGGAAACAAACCACTTCAGCAACTTCTTCAGGCCTGCCGAACCTGTTAAGGGGAATCAGACCTTTAAGCTCGCTTTCATTAAGATCCTTTGTCATATCGGTTTTTATGAAACCCGGGGCAACAGCATTAACCGTCACGTTCTTTTTACCTATTTCCTGCGCCAGGGCCTTGGTAGCTCCTATTATAGCTGCTTTTGCAGCGGAATAGTTCACCTGCCCGGGCATACCTTTAATTCCCGACAAAGAAACAATATTGACGATCCGTCCGTATTTCCTTACAAGCATGTTTTTAAGCAATGCACGGGTAACATAAAAGAATCCGTCAAGGTTTGTGGAAAGGACATCTCTCCAGTTATCATTTTCCATCCACATCATGAGCATATCTTTTCTGATGCCTGCATTGTTGACCAGAACTTCTATATACTCTTCATTATGCTGTCCATGCCATTTATTCAATGCTTCATCAACCCGGAGGGGATCTGAAACATCAAATTTAATAAGTTCCCCGGTGCCGCCGGCGTCTTTTACCATCGCCAGGGTATTTTCTGCCTCGGCATCGTTTGAAAGATAGTTGACAAGTACATGGTATCCCAACGACACAAGGCTGACACACACGGCTCTTCCTATGCCTCTCGATCCTCCTGTAACAAGTGCGTATCTCATCTTATTTCAGATAGTTGTTACTCAAACAAATTAACGTACCTGTTGCAAAGATATTCTTTAATCCTTTTTATTTCGATGTATTTAATGGTGTCTTCAGCAAAAACAGGTACGATATCGCGGATCTGGCGGTAAGCCTGTTTTGTTTTGGAAGAGAGACTGCTCTCGATCCTGAGATAGTCTATGGCCTGTACGAGGCTCAGCATCTGGATGGAAAGCACCTGATAGGTATTGTCTATCACTCTCTTTGCCAGTAGGGCCGAGTTTGTTCCCATACTTACAACATCCTGATTATCGTTATTATTGGGGATACTGTGAAGATAGTTTGGAAAAGAGATCGTCTGGTTTTCAGCAACCGTTGAAGTGGATGTAAACTGGGCACCCTGCATGCCAAAGTTTACGCCCAGCTTGCCAAGGTTCACGAACGGAGGCAATTTGTTATTCAGCTTATCATTCATGAGATAGTTTATCTGCCGGTCGAGCAGGATCGACAGTTTTGCCACGGCAATCTTTATCTTGTCCATTTCAAAGGATACGTAATCTCCGTGGAAGTTGCCGCCATGAAAAATATTCTGGTTTTCATCATCTATCATCGGGTTATCACATGATGAATTCGCCTCATTGAGCAGAACTTTCTCCGATTCCCTTATGGTATCAAGAACCGGCCCGACAATCTGGGGAACACACCTTATTGAATAATATTCCTGGACCTTGTCGTCAAGAATCTTTTTTTTGTGATTATGGTTGTGGTTGTAAAATTCATTCTCACGCTTGCGGATAAGCTGACTGTCTGAAAGTA
>CAZTDW010000101.1:0-7184 GCA_964611835.1 uncultured Rikenellaceae bacterium
GCAGGGAAAGCATTTCTCCCTTCGGCCACGTGCAAAGCAGCAGGCCGCCTTCATCTCCGAACGCATAAGCGGGCCGCTGCGGGTTTGTGTGATTCTTAAGTGTTGCTTTGAAGTTATAACGGAATACTGAATTAAGATGACTGGTCACTTTTGATGAGTCAATGATGTTTTTCATACCGCATACTTCAGCGATCCATGATCCCAGAACCCCGTCTGAAAGGCATCCTTTGCCATACTGGTATTTGGGACCCTCCTTCTCCAGAAGCAATCTTGCTTCTTCCGAATAATCGCTGTTCCAAGAACCTGCCGAAATCTGAACAGGATCGGCAGCACGCAATCCTTTCCACTTGATTTCCTGGATGAAATATTCACCGTCATACAGCTCCGATTCCATGAACTGTTTTCCTTTACTATAAAGATTCTCATACTGGGTTACATCCGCCCCGAGTGATCTTCCCATTTCCGAGATCGCCTTAAGTGCCCCCAGATAAAAGCTGGTGCACATACCGTCGGGTCCCCAGAACTCTATATCATAAGTGTTATGATGCGGCTCCTCAAGTGTTCCCTTGTTTTCAGGATCCCATGTTTTTATACAATAATCCATGCTCCCGGTTACCTTCGGGTAGATCCTTTTGAGCCATTCGTTGTCACCGCTGATGTGCCAGTCGCGGTAAACCTTCATTATACCTCCCAGCTGACCATCGGATGCAGCATGGAATGTAGATGCCACAGGCCTTATGGGCAATGCTGACCTGAATGTCTGATGCCCTTCAATGTTCTGGCTCTGGTTGAACTCCGTTTCCCTGAGTGAACGCTCGAGCTTTGGAAATAAATGAGGTATGGCCTGGGCATAATTCCAAACATGCGTGCATGACCCCGCGCAGCATCCCGAATTATCGCTGCAACCTTCCCAGTTCCAAAGCTTTCCGTCATATTGCCTCAGGACGGTTGTGGATTTTAGAATTGTCAGATTCGCGGCAATGGCTTCAGTAACCTCCGGAGGAAGAGTGCCTGAATAAAAAGTATCCCTGAATAATCCTGATTTACGGTTCAGATCATCATAGTTTATCTGCCAGTAATTCACAACCTCTTCAATGGAGTTGAATTTTGAAGAATACCATGGTTTGTAGAACGGCATGTCTGTACAGCAGTTGGGATCTTTAAGCCGGATATCATCTGCTTTTACATCCTGTCCGTATTTGAGGTCAGAATCGGGAACATACCATGCGAACATCAGCCGGATTGTCTTTGTCTCACCCTTATCGATTGATACCGGTATATAGAGTGACGCGCCGGGAGCCGGCGTCCCGGCAGGTGGACTGTTCCTTACCTCACCACGCATGATTGTATTCCATGCAATCGTCAGCGGGTCCCACCATCCCCCCCTGAACCAGCAATGATCAACCACAGTCTCAGGCATATTTGTGAAGATGGCGAAGCTGCCTTTTGTTTCAGGCTTGTCGACGTTTCCTTCCTCAGAAAGGATAAAGCCATTTTTCAGCGGCTTCACCGATGCCTTGCCATTCTGAACAGACATGAAATTCACTGTGTTGTATGAAAAAACTGCCTCCACTTTCGAATTTCCGGTGTTTTTGAATGTATATTCTATCCCTCCGACGGGAAGGCTGGAGTTATCTTCATCGGTCGGTATGAATGGGCTCCATGCTGTAAGCTGTACCTCGAGAGGAATATCAGGATCTTTGAGATCAATGGAAGCATACGGGAATCTTGCAGTGAACACTGCATTTTCAAAGCGGGGAAGACCGTAAGTTGTACCGGGAGATCCGTTACCCGAATTAGGCTGGCCAAATCTTTTCCATTCCGGCACCGGCCCTTCCAGAACAAGGGCGCCGTTTTCGGCTCCCTTTACCGAAACAGCTGCAAACATCAATGGTTCGTTGAAGACCTGGGGCCTGTTCCTGACCGACATATGTGAGATGGTCCCCGTTCCCTCCACACAAAACATCCCGGCGCCAATGCCTCCGACAGGAAATGCAATCCTGTCAAGATATTTTCCGGAATATGATCCGTTAAACTGATGCCCCTCCTTTTGCAGATCCTGTTTATTCCCGGTACATGAAAAAAGCAGAAAGGTGAAAGCAATAGTCGTTAAAACCGAACAAAGTTTGATTTTATTCATTTCAGGTTATATTAAGATGCAACAACTAGTCTATAAGGCAAATACCTCTGCAAACTGTCAGCTTTGCTGTATAAGACTGAGCCTGTCGCAGAGATCCTTTAATCCCTCAGGGGTGTCTCCGCCCGGCTGTTCAATAGTTGTCCAGCCTGTATATCCGATGCTTTCAATGGCATCCATAACAGCGCTCCAGTTTACATCACCTTCTCTCAGTTTTACTCCGAACCCTGCTGACCGGCCCTGCTTGTCCGCCAGTTTCCTGCTGTATTCCTTTATATGTATTTTGGCTATCCTGTCGCCCAGTATTCTGATCCATTGTTCAGGATAACCATACGCCAGAATATTTCCGCAATCGAAATAGAACTTTACGTACGGACTCTCAAACTGGTCAACATAGTATGCGGCTTCCATCGGGCTGAGCAGAAATCCGTTCCAGACGTTCTCTATGGCAATGCATACATTCAGTTTTTCCGCCAGGGGCAGGACTTTCCTGATTTCTTCCACGGACCTGTTCCAGCAATCATTGTAGGCAACGGTTTCGGTAACACGTCCCGGTACAAGCAGCACTGTGTCGGCACCGTAAGCTTTGGCATCCTCAAGTGACACTTTCAGCGCTTCTACCCCATTCTGCCTCACCCCGGGATCGGGGTCGGAAAGGAGGTACTTCCAGTGCAGCTCACCGCAGACGCTCGGAACGGGCAGACCCGTGGCATCCATTGCCTTAAGCACTTCATTCCTGTAAAGGTGGCTCATGGCTTCAATACCATCAAATCCCGCAGCCTTTGCCGACCTGAACTTTTCCATTATGCTTTTTCCCACACCATTGCTTCCCCACATTATACCTTTTTTCAGTACAGGGGCAGCGGGGGTGATCATGGATGAAAATCCGGGTACAGCCGAAGCTGAGACAAAAGCTGCAGCCATCGCCGTTCTTTCTGTGAATTGTCTTCTGTTCATTTTTAATTATGATTTTATGCTAGGTCAGTTTAGGCTCGGCGCCGATTACGGGAGGAGTCTCGGGAATCCCCGGTACCGGACCGAATTCATATGTTTTTGGTCCGAGATAAAGGTCGGAGTTGAGTACCTCATCCCATGTCACATCCTTTCCGGTATAGGCCGACATCCTGCCCATGATGGTAATAAGGGTCGAATTGACCTGAGCTTCGGCATCATTGTATGGTTTCCCGGTTCTGATTGCCGTTACGAGGTTGATATGTTCCTGGACAAAAGGATCTTTTACTTTCCATGTTTCGTCTGTTGAACCCTCTTCAGGATATGGATATTTCCATATCTCCTCGCCCTTGAGGTTGTAAAGCATTCCTTTTGCATTTGCAAAACCTTCGGTACCCACAATGAACTGTTCTGTCAGATTGCTGCATCCTGTTATCTGACGGGCTGCACAGTGGGTATGCATGCCGTTGTCGTAGATATATTCGATGCTGAAGAAATCATACTGGTCGCCTGTAACTCTTCTCTGACGGCCGCCCCATCCGATTGCCTTCACAGGATTTTTGCCCATATACCAGTTCATCACGTCAATTTCATGAATGAATTGTTCGGTAATATGATCTCCCGACAACCAGCAGAAATTAGCCCAGTTACGCAGCATATATTCCATGTCGCTCCATCCCGGCTGTCTCTGGATGACCCACAGAGATCCTCCATTGCGTATTATATGAGCACTGACAATATCTCCGATCTGGCCGCTAGCAACCCTTCTCTGGGTCTCCATGAAATCTTTCTGAACCCTGCGTATTGTACCGCTCACCATGCTGAGTTCCTTTTCGGCTGCCCTTTTTGCCGCTACCATTACTTTGCGTGCGCCGACAGGGTCAACAGCGATTGGTTTTTCCATGAAGATATGTTTTCCTGCATTAACGGCTGCTTCGACATGTGCAGGCCTGAAATGGGGCGGAGTAGTTAGAAGCACAATATCAACGCCTGAATCGATGACTTTCTCAAAACTGTCAAATCCCACAAAGCATTTTTCATCAGGTACTTCTACATTCTTCTGCTTTTTAAGCTGTTCGCGGCACTGATCGAGCTTGTCTTTAAAGACATCCCCGAGGGCTGCTATCTCCAGATTAGGGCCTGCATCAAGGAAATTGATTGCAGCACCAGTTCCCCTGCCTCCGCAGCCTATCAGACCTGCTTTCAGCACTTTGCCGTCAGGAGCCTGGTTAAGAAGCACAGGCAGTTTCAGCTCCGGCTTTTTCGGTTTCCCGCTGCAGGAATGCAGTAACCCTGCAGTTCCTATTGCTCCAATTGCTGCCAGCGATGATGCGGAAATAAATCCGCGGCGGTCAAGCCCTCTCTTCTCTTCCGAATTGATTTTATTTTTCTGTTCCATTATATAATGTTTTTTGATTAGTAAACTTCAAGTTCTCTCCACCCGGGAATTTTCGGGAATCTGGCATGAGGTTCGGACTGGTACCAGTAACAGACCGAGGCGATATCAGATTTTTGGGCAAGGTATCTTCCTCCCTGTCTCCATCCCAGATCCTGTATCGTGATCCTGAGGTCCTTATCAAACCGCACCGGGTCCATCACATGCCACCTGTACATGCCAAAGCGCTGCATAACCTTGTAATGGCCGTCACCCCGGATAACCTGATGCAGCCCGGAATACGGGGTGCAGAATTCGGTATAATTGACCTCATCGACACCGGCAGCATTCTTCTTCCTCGTGTCAAAATCATACGAACCGCAGAAATAATCTTCGGTACCCGTTCCGCATATTGTAGGGAATTTGGTGTCGCCATCAATGAAAAACTTGATCTCCCCTTCTCCCCACCAGCCGTTGTTGTTTACGCCAACAGCCATATAAACGCCTACATATTGCCCTTTACCCCTGATGCCGTCGACGATTGTATAATCTGACGTCACATTGGGATTAAGCCTGCGGTATTGTGCATGAAAATAGGCTGCATCAGCCGGCACATCGGTAAGCGTATAGTCAATCTGATAGTAGAGTGTCATCTGGTCCTGATCTCCGATATTTTCCATGGTTATCCTGCACTTTTTCCTGAATGGCATCACCCAGTAGCTGTTGAAGGCGCTCCCGGGATTTACACATACTGCCAGGGAGACCAGCGGTGCATACTGCCCCCAGCCCATGCCAAAAAAGTCGCCCACAGGGCATTCGACAGATGGTTCCTGCTCATCGTCCCAGTAAATCCTGAGAATGGAGAACCTCCAGTTGCCGGCAGGGGTCATCCAGATATGCTGTATTGCACCCGGCCCTTCAATTTCAGCCATCGTAAACGTTTCTCCGGGCTTAATGCGGACATAAGGATTGACTTTCCAGCCCTGCCCCAGGTCACGGGCAGCATTATAGGCGTTTGCAGTATTGGGCTTGTCTTTGTCTGCAGGATCTGCCATACCCCCCTTACCCTTTTCTCCGGTGAAGTTCTCAGGGCTTATTGAACGTGTTTTTGCATCCGACAGCCTGAAAAGATTGCCCATATTCATGTCAAGTCCATTGAACTTTTGCTGTGAAAGCAGAGCCAGCGGCATGAGAATGGCCAGTAAGGAAACAAGAAGATTCTTTTTCATCGGTATATGTTTTTTGATTTTAGTGGTCGAATGGATTGTCATTACAGGAGGTTGAAACCGGATTTCTTGTAAATTATTCATTGATCAGTTGTATTAAGGGGGAGATCAGTATCTCCGCCCTACAATGATGTTAAAAATAGTAAATTATCAATTATGGACAGAGAAAAAACAGCCTTAAGCTGTTAAAAAATTCTAAAGCAATATGAATTACGTATTTAATTACGTAATTAATTACGTAATTAATGTTTGAGATGCTTTCAGGTTTATGGATTTCTGACTCTTTAGCAGTATCTGTCAGATGCAACGTTCCTCAAAACCTCTTATCCCCCGCTCCAAATAATTCACCTCATCCCCCGACCCCTTCTCCCAGGAGAGAAGGGGAGAAAAGAGCGCCCTGAAAGAGGACGAGCACCAAAGTCCCTCCCTCTTGGGGGAGGGATTTAGGGAGAGGTATTTTGGCAGAGGCATTCCGGCAAAGGGATCCAGGGAGAGGAATTTAGCTGAGCTTATTAATGGGGTTAGCCTCTTTTTGATTAATTTTACCGCTTCCTGTTAAAACCAACGGCAGAAAAGAGACAGGAAATTCAATCTGTAGATCTTATGGGATTTAAATTCTCTGTTCCGCATAATCTGGTGATAGTGTTCAGCATCGTCATAATTGCGGCAATGCTTACATGGATCATTCCGGGAGGCAAATTTGAACGGCAGACCATCACCGTTAACGGTGTTGAGCGCAGCGTGATAGTGAACGGATCGTATCATCAGGTCGAGAGCAATCCTCAGACATGGCAGATATTTTCTGCTTTTTACAAGGGATTCATCAGCATGTCGCATATAATTGTGTTCATCCTGATGATCGGCGGTGCGTTCTGGATCATGAACGAGACAAAGGCAATCGACGTGGGCATTTTTGCCTTTCTTGGGTTTACACGGAGGATGGAAAGATTCAGGCTGGTAAAACGGATGGGAGTGAACAACATCATTATCACCCTGATAATGATCATATTCAGTTTATTTGGCGCGATTTTCGGCATGAGCGAGGAGACAATAGCTTTTACAGTGATTTTTGTGCCGCTTGCCATATCAATGGGTTATGATTCACTTGTAGGAATAGCCCTCTGCTATTTTGCAGCACATGTGGGCTTTGCAGGAGCCATACTCAATCCGTTCACAGTCGGAATTGCCCAGGGACTTGCAAGTGTTCCGCTTTTTACCGGGATAGAGTACCGTACATTATGCTGGATAATCATTACATCCGTTAGTATAGGTCTTATATTGTGGTATGCCGCCAGGATCAGAAAAAACCCGGAAAAAAGCCCGATGTACCAGGCAGATGAATACTGGAGGAAGAAAGGCAACGCACATATTGAGGAAATTAAATACCATACGCCTTTATCAGCCTGGATCACAGCCCTGCTTACTGCAATTGTCCTCATAATTTTTGCAGTTCAGCACCCTGTTACCCACCTTTCGGTCGGTATTTCAAAGGTTT
>CAZTDW010000101.1:7194-13734 GCA_964611835.1 uncultured Rikenellaceae bacterium
TTCGGCTCCGGTACTGCCTGCCCTGGCTTTTCTTTTTATAGTTTTCAGTATAATAACCCTCAGAAAATCAATTCACTTCTTTGTTCTGAACATCCTGGCATTTACAATGTTATACCTTGTTGCAGGCGTGCTTGGCTATGAGTGGTATATAATGGAAATAGCCGCGCTTTTCCTTGCCATGGGGATAATTACAGGCTTTGCGGCAGGGAGGAAACCCGGAGAGATAACAAAACTTTTTGTGGAAGGGGTCAAAGACATAGTATCGGCTTCGCTGGTGGTGGGATTTGCCGGCGGTATAATTGCAATTCTTACCGACGGACAGATAATAGATACGGTACTTTACAGCTTATCAGGAGCACTGGAAGGAGCCGATCAGATCTCGGCAATCACAATAATGTATGCTTTCCAGTCCCTGCTTAATCTGGTTATTACCTCGGGATCAGCCAAAGCTGCACTTACCATCCCGATAATGGCAGAATTCTCTGACATTGTCGGACTTTCGCGGCAGGCAACAATCATGGCTTTTCAGTTCGGTGCCGGATTCACCGACATGATAGCCCCTACTTCCGGTGTACTTATCGGAGTGCTTGGAATGGCCAGGATCCCTTATGTCAAATGGCTGAAATGGATCTTGCCGATATTGCTGATCCTGGTCTTTCTGGGATTCCTTCTACTGATCCCCACAATTACAATGAAACTGAATGGATTTTAGCAAACCTACTTCGATATTTTCAGTGAAACCGCGGGGCATGGTTCGCATTTTGATGAATCTGCTTACACTGTTGCTGGTTTTTTACGGATCAAACCATAATTCATACTCCATGCAACAGGGGAAAACCATCATAAAAGGAACCGTAACCGATGCAAATACTGGGGAGCCGCTTTCTTATGTATCAGTACTGCTCAAGGGCACCACAGTTGGAACCATAACCGACAGCAAGGGAAAATACGGTATTGAAACATCCTCGGAAGCATCCGAACTCAAGTTCTCATTTATTGGCTATGAGGCTGAGATACGTAATATTAAGCCCGGCACAGAACAGGTTATCGACATCCGACTGGAACTTTCAACAATCTCGCTCGAGGAAGTGACGGTAAGACCAAAGAGAAGGGAATACAGGAACAGGGATAATCCTGCAGTTGAACTGATCGGCAAGGTCATAGCCCGTAAAGATCTCAACCGGAGGGAATCATTCTCCTTTGTCAAATACAGGAAATATGAAAAGATACTGCTTGCGTTGAGCAACATTACTGAGGATTTCAAGAAATCAGGATTGTTCAGGGATTACAGGTTTATATTCGAAAATACAGACACCACAAAAAGGATAGGTAATGAAATCCTGCCTCTCTATTTAAAGGAAGCCCTTTCGGATAACTACTACAGGCAGGAACCCGAAGCAAAAAAGGAGGTGGTGCTGGCAGAGAAGGCAATAAACCTCGAAAGATATCTCGACAACAAGGGAGTGACGGCAAACCTCAATTATCTTTATCAGGATATTGATATTTATGACAGCGAAATTCTTTTCCTCACAAACAAGTTTCTCAGTCCCGTTGCCGGAACAGCTCCCCTTTTCTACAGGTATTATATCATCGACACCCTTGCGGTAAAGGACATCAAGTGCATCCAGCTTTTTTTCGAACCAAGAAATCCTGCCGATTTCCTGTTTCACGGCAATCTTTACATAACGCTCGACAGTGCTTATGCCATCAGGAAAATTGACATTGGCATCAATAAGAATATCAACATCGATTGGGTTCAGAATATCAGCGTCACACAGGATTTTGAAAAATCGGGAAATGATGTATGGCTTCTTTCAAAGGAAGAGATATCTATCGATATCGGGGTTGTTAAGAACTCTCTGGGATTATATGCACAGCGTACGGTTGCTTATGATGATCATATACTGAATAAGCCTTTCGACGAAAAGATTTTCAGCGGGCCTGAAAGGATTGAGAAAACTGATCCTTTATCTGAAAAGATCGAATTCTGGGAAAATAACAGGCAGGTTCCTCTTTCAGGATCGGAAAAGAGGCTCTACTCCCTGGTCGACAGCGTAAACCAGGTGCCTGCGTTCAGGCGGGGCATGAACATTGTTATGCTGCTGTCGACCGAATTTCTCGATCTTGGGAAAATTGAACTCGGCCCTGCAGGCAGCTTCTACAGCTTCAATGAGGTGGAAGGAAGAAGGATCAGATTCGGCGGCAGGACAACTCCCGACTTCAGTAAAAAGGTAACACTTGAAGGTTATGCAGCATATGGTTTCGGAGACCGGACATTCAAATACAATGCCGGCATAACTTACTCCCTTACACCACGTACCGTCTATCAGTTCCCGGTAAAATACTTGAAGCTCATTTACCAGAAAGACACAAGGATCCCCGGACAGGAGATTCAGTTTTCACAGGGAGACAACTTTTTCCTTTCGTTCAAGAGGGGCGTGAATGATAAACTTCTTATGAACAATACCCTGAGGTTTGAACACCTTAATGAGTTCGATAATCATTTTTCATATCTTATTGGCTACAGTTTTACCAGACAGCAGCCACTCGGAAACCTTTTTTTCAACAGCAATGATTATTTATCTGAAGACGGAAAAACTAGTTCAATAGACATTGCGGAGTTATTCCTCGACCTGAGGTATGCTCCGAATGAATCTTTCTATCAGGGAAAACTGTACAGGGATCATTTCCCGAACAATTATCCGGTGATAAGGCTGAGAACTGCCGCAGGATCAGGATTTCTTCTTAACGATTATGAATACCTCAGGTTTCAGCTTAACATAAGCCGCAGATACTATGTTTCGATCCTTGGCTACACCGACATTTCAGTTGAGGCAGGGAAAATAGCCGGAAAGGTCCCCTACCCTCTCCTGTTTGTCCACAGAGCCAACCAGACTTATGCATATCAGAAAGATTCCTACAACCTTATGAACTTCCTTGAATTTGTAAGCGACAAATACGTCTCTCTTAACATCGACCACAGCTTCAACGGGTTCCTGCTGAACAAGGTACCTCTGCTGAAGAAAATGAAGCTCAGGGAAATAATAACATTCAAGGCATTGTACGGTGGCCTGGGCGAGAAAAATGATCCCGGTTATAACAGCGACCTGTTCAGGTTCCCGGTTGACTTCAACAATGTGCCTCTCACCTTTGCGCTGGAGAAAAAACCATATATTGAAGCCAGCATCGGACTGTCAAATATCCTCCGGATATTCAGGGTCGATCTTATAAAGCGTTTTACATACCTCGATCACCCCAATGTGTCTCAATTGGGAATAAGGGTCCAGTTCAGGCTGGATATATAAAAAAGAAGAGAAGAACCAGCCTCTAGATTCTTCTCTTCAAACACCAGCCGGTTCATAGACCGGCATCGCCTAACTAATTCATACCTGAAAAAACCTGACCTAACTTACAAAGAACATATATTTATACGCATAACCGTTTTTACGCAACCACCACCTGAATGCTTTTGCTATTTTCCTCTTTTTAAGCAGAACTGTTCCACACTCACTCGATGTTATCTGATAAAATATTTTCATGTCTTAAGTATCCTCCTCAGTCCCTTTCCTGATCTTCTTTATTTTACATTTTTCTATGTTGTTTTCCCTCTTATCATCATGAAGTAAAATTAACCTTCAATTCAATGTCTGTCAAGACGCACATCCTCAATTTACGGGCAAATGAGCATCGCGGTAAAATTGTTTGTCAAAGGAAAAACAATGATTGCCAAATGAAAAGTGACAACTTATGGCAGAAAATTCAGCGTTCGTCAAACAAGACACTAAATTTAGCATAGGAAGTCTTTTATAAAAGGAATTTGTCAATTGCGATTAGTATATTTTGCTCATAATCAGCAGCATGTGCCTAATGTCTGTTCTTTTTTGCCTTAATTTGGGCTTTTGACGAAAGGGAGGTTAATGTTGACAGGGAAATTAAAAAACTGGCGATTTTTCATTTCATAAGCTGTGTACCAAACAATCAGGAAATCATTTTTCATCAGATCCGGAGATTTTTCATATATTTGATTAGTTGATGTCGGCGATGATAATTTAGTGCTGCAAACCCTGATACAGGGAAAAATGAAACGTTAGTGATTTTCGTTTAATCTTTTATCTTTTTTAATGATTTGTCCTGACTTTTATTATTCATTTACTTCGTGACCCTTTGTGTAAACCTTTGTTTCCTTGGTGGTTAAGTATTTTTTACCACGAAGTTTCACAAAGGAGAACACAAAGGTTAACACAAAGGAATACAGTATATAAATAAATAGTGCTTATGAATTAACGGACTTAACTTTTAATTATGTACACCTATACTTTTGGCGGCAAATCGGGGAAGAAATATATTCTTCACGAAAGCACAGACATGGTTGCTATCAGGACCAGGAGTGCAAGGAGCATCAAAAGCGCTGTCAGTTCTTCGGTAGGGAAAAAGGCCCTGAAGGACTTTGATCTGGTGCTTGAGTTTCCTGAGGCTGATATTTCGGTCTACAGGATAAGGGAGTCGATAAAGGATCCCACGACATTAAGGGACAAGGCAAGAATGGCTCTTAAAAAAGAACCTGAGCTGAGATTTGTGGGAAAGGTTCTGGTTGAAGCCGACGGCAGGACGCTGGTACTTTATACTGAGAACATATTCATTAAGTTCCACGATGATGTCAGTGCAGAGGCATGTGAGAAGATCATTAAAGACAATGACCTGAAAATAAAACAGAAGCCCGATTATGCAAAGAACACATATTTTGCAGCGGCGCCCGAGAACACAGGCCTGAGGGTTTTTAGAATTGCAGAATCAATGCTGGAAATGGAGGAAGTAGAGCTTTGCCATCCGGAGCTTATCAGAAAAAGGGGATTCAGGGGGATCAATCCCAGACAATGGCATCTGATGGCTACCCAGATCAACGGCAGAAGGATAAATGCAGGAGTAAAGGCAGATGCTGCCCACCGTTTTTCAACCGGAAAAAACATAGTGATAGCGATCATTGATGACGGTTTTGAAATAGATCATCCCGAGTTCAGGCTGCCGGGAAAGGTCATTCATTCGAGGGATATCAGCACCGGCAGCAACGATCCCCGTCCAAGGACCAGTTACAACAATCATGGGACGGCATGTGCCGGAGTCGCGGTTGCTTCAGGGTTGGAAGCATCAGGAGCAGCTCCTGATGCGCTGCTTATGCCGGTCCGGCTCAGCGCCAACCTGGGATCGGCGGCTGAGGCAGCTGCATTCAAATGGGCTGCAGATCATGGTGCCGATGTAATTTCATGCAGCTGGGGACCGGAGGATGGCTCCTGGTCTGATCCCCACGATCCTGTACATACCACAATGGTTGACCTTCCTGACAGTACACGCCTGGCTATCGATTACGCGGTTTCAAACGGACGTGACGGGAAAGGGTGTGTCATCATATTTGCTGCAGGAAACGGGAATGAAGACTGCGGCTATGACGGGTATGCAAGCTATGAGAAAGTGATGGCTGTTGCTGCCTGCAATGACAGGGGCAGGCGAAGCATCTACAGCGATTACGGACGGAACGTATGGTGCTGCTTCCCCAGCAGCGATTTCGGATATCCGCCATTTAACCATCCCGACCCTCTCACTCCGGGAATATTCACAACCGACCGCATGGGCAGGGCAGGCTATAACCCGGATGGAGACTACACCGACAATTTCGGAGGCACTTCAAACTCATGCCCGGGAGTGGCGGGAACAGCTGCGCTGATAATGTCGGCCAATCCGGGCCTTAGCTGGATGCAGGTAAGGAATATCATCAGGGACTCCTGCGACAAGATCGATGCTTCAGGAGGGGAATATGACAACGAGGGACACAGCAGATTCTATGGCTATGGCAGGATCAATGCAGAGAAAGCAGTTAAAATTGCTCTGGAACTGAAAAAAGGCCGGTTACCGAAGAAAAGAAAACCGGCTGCAATTATAGTTAACCATTAAAATCGCAAGTTATGGGCAGACAAATAATTACCCTGAAAGACCTGAAGGCTGCTGAACCTGCCGGCGAAACAGCAAAGGGACGTGAAAATCAACCGCTGACAGTAACAAAGGACGGATATTTTGACCGGCTTTTCAAATATATTCCGGCGGAACTGGTGGCCGGATATATTTTTGTCTCGGGAGCAGCCGCCCGGCTCACGGATCAGAGTGAGTCGCTGTTACTGAAATGGATCCTGTTCGCGATTTTCTGCATTCTTACACCTCTCTATCTTTGGAGGGTTCAGAAAGTGATCAGGATACAGCAGCACATCATATCCATGCTGTCATTTGCGGTATGGTGTTTTGCGCTGGGAGGCCCGTTTGCATCCTTCGGATGGTATGATCCTGTTTATGGGCAGGTTTTTCTGCCGGTTTTTACCCTTATCGCAGCTGTCTGGGAGGCTGAATATTAGATATATATGGAGTTCCATTTGTATCAAAACATATATATCGGACAGATTATTGAACCGCTCCGCGGTTCATAATATTATTTTGAATATACTATTCTAGCATTAATGGAACCTCTCCAAGGTTCCGTAGATTTTAGTAATCAAT
>CAZTDW010000102.1:0-13695 GCA_964611835.1 uncultured Rikenellaceae bacterium
ATTTATTTCGATGTTCAGGACAGCAGGGTGTAGCCTGCTGCATGCCATCTTAAACCGGGACGGGAATTTGGTTAATATCCAAGGTATAATTATCTTTATAACAATTTATTATCATAAACAAGTTTAGGTTATGCACAGGATAATCATGAACAGACTGGACTATACCAGGATACTCAAGAGCATAGAAGATGCCAAGTCTTTAAAAACGATAAATGCAGCAGAAGCTGAGAAACTGCTGAAAGAATTGAATTCTGCCAAAATAGTTGAGCCTCATGAGGTACCTGCCGATATTGTAACAATGAATTCAATAGTCAAGATAAGTTTCGTTACGACAAACAAGGAGGTTAAATTTCAGATTGTATATCCCGACCAGGCAAACATTAAAGAGAATAAAATTTCTATTTTTTCACCGATAGCAACTGCACTGATAGGGTACAAAGTGTCGGATGAGATTGAATGGATTGTGCCGTCGGGACTTACAAAAATACGCATCGATGAGATAATATATCAGCCTGAAGCTTCCGGGGATTACGATCTTTAGTAAAAGTGAAGTCCGTGATGGAGCGTAAAAAGACTCTTGATGATCTGCTGCTTCTGGGTGACCCCAGGCTTTATGAGGTCTGCGATCCGGTATTGAGATCGGAGAGCGGTATGATAAAAATCTGGGTTGATGATCTAGCAAATGTGATGAATGAGGTAAGGTCGAAGTATAATTTCGGCAGGGCTGTTGCAGCCCCCCAGCTTGGGATAATGAAAAGACTCATTTATATGGATACGGGGCAACCTGTAGTCATCATCAATCCTGAGATAACCTTTCTGAGCGGGGAAAAATTTGAGCTTTGGGATGATTGCATGTGCTTTCCGAATCTGCTTGTAAGGGTGGAGAGGCATAGATCGGTCGGGGTCAGATTTTTCAATGAGAAGTGGGAAATGCAGGAAAAGGTTTTTGAAGATGATCTTTCGGAACTTTTCCAGCATGAATATGATCACCTTGACGGGGTACTTTGCACGATGAGGGCGATAGATGGCAGATCGTTCAGATGGAGGAAGTAGAACTGTTTCAGGGTTTCGAATATCTTTTAATTCATATTCAGCTCCTGCGGAGCTGAGTAATTTTAGTTGACTTCCTACCCCCAGATTGACTGGGGGTTATTCATCTTTAGCTCCTTCAGAGCTGAGGGATTATAGTTTGTGCCATACTTCCAGATTGACTCTAATCTTTATTCAAAAGTATTTGTTCAAGGTTTTTCTGGGATTTGAATACCCGTATTAGTGATTCTTGTAATAGCAGGTAAAAGAACAATCCTTTCAGACACCTGAGGTGTCGACCTCCAGTAGCCCGGGTTTCGCCCCGGGGAGAGAGCACCACACATTATTTGCAACCCCCCGGGGGTTGGATTGGTATTATTATCCTTTACCCCGGGCGAGACCGGGGCTACTGGAAGTCCAGCCCTCCTGGCTGGTGATGTGGATAATTTTTGGACTTGGGATTATTTACTGTATAATTTTTTAGAATCAGGAGCTTCATGGCCGAAGACTGTAACAGCAGAGGCCGATATTTTGAATCAGCCTCTGCATACCTAATCAACCACATAATTCAAAAGAGCAGATGGAATCAATTCCCCTGTCTGTCACCGGAGGTTAAGTCAGCAGGGATCAGTTATTATCTCCTTTCTTTGTTATGATTTCAATTACGCCGTCCTTCGCTCTTTCACCGTACTTTTCTGTTGCGGCTTTATCTTTCATAACTGTTACAGACAGGATGTTTTTACTGTCAATGCCGATATTGCCGACATCGAGATCTGTGATCATGTCATCAACAACGATAAGCGGCCTTTTTCCCTCTTCAGATTTAATAGAAAGGGGTGGTGCCGGATCAGATACCTTTTCGGGAAGAGTAAAATTTATCGGGACCATGTACCATACGTTGACCGGTTTGCCTCCCTGGGTTCCGGGTTCAAATCCGCTTAATGTCGAGACTACTCTTACAGCCTCCTGATCAAGAAGAGGATGAACGCCTCTCAGAACGGATACTTCTTCTGCAGTACCCTGAGTATTTACCATAAACCTTACGATTACGCGCCCTTCAGCTTTGTCAGCTTTTGCGGCTTCGGGATACTTTGCATTGTTTTTTATGTAATTGAGCATTTCAAGATCTCCTCCCGGATACATTGGCATTTTTTCAACCACGACAAAAACATCATCCCTCATTATCCTTCCTGGTAATTCAAATTTAAGGTCCATCCCGTTAAAGAATGGCACTCTTGCTTCAGGTTTTAAAGCAGGCTCCCATTTAGGCGAACTGTAAATCGCTTTTTTAACAGCCTCTGCGAGTAACGGATCCGGCTTCCCCTGTACCAGTACATTAGTAACAGATCCATCTGAGTCAATTGTATAACCTACAGTAATTCTTCCCTCTATGCCATTTGAAATGGCTTCAGGAGGATACTTGATCTGACTGATTACCCAATCCTGGAAAGTTGTGAAACTATTACCCTGAAAGGTTGGAAATTCATCAGGACTGATGCGTCTGTATAAAAATTTAATCCCCAGCTCGGTTGCTTTTTTCCTGGAGTACACCTCCTCAACTCCATTTTTCCCGGCTTCACCATATTTATCTGTCGCATCTTTCCCTTTGAGAACCAAAACTGTACCAAATTCATTTCCGAGTTTTGAAATGAGTTCAGAGGTGGGCTGGTCACTTATAACGCCATCCAATACTGTAAGCGGCTTTTGAGAAGATCCTTTTGGGGATTCAATCATATAATCAGATTCTTTGTCGGAATAGTCTTTAGACATTTTGATAATCATTTCTGAAGCATAGTCAGGTTTAATTATCGTACTTGCGTAGCCACGGCAATTAAGAACAAGGAATGAATCATCCTGCACATTTTTTAATACAAAGCGCCCATCAGATCCTGAATAAGCCGATATTACATTACCAAATGATCCTGTCGTTGTAATATAAACTCCTTCAAGAACTTTCCCGTCTTCTCTTAAAACAGTGCCTTTAACTTCCTTCTGGAGGATCATTTCCGGCTTGACGATATTTATTGTATTATCGCCAGATGCAGGATCAGAATAACTATATTCTGGTGTTGCAAATGCGTATGCAACAAAGATTGCCACCGGAAGAATGAGAATATTTTTCAGTGCGGCAGATTTGTGGGTTGGTTTCCTGTTGATCATTATAATGCGGTTTTTGATAAGACTGTTGAAATTATGAGCCAATGAGACACTTTTAAGTCCGGGATTCAGGTTAAGAAGCCGGTACTGATATTCCCTGGTCCCTTTATTGTTGAGCAATGAGACATGATCTGCAAGGTATTCATGATTCAGTATTACCGACCTTTTGATGAGCCAGGCAAAAGGATTGAACCATTGAAAAGCAATAAAAAATTCACTCAGAAGCAGATCGAAAGTATGTCCCTGCCTGATGTGGGCAAACTCATGTTCCAGAATATTCGAGGAATCCTTATTATTATATTCTTCAGCAGGGATAACGGCATATGGGAAAAAAGAAAAAGGAGGGATCCTGGCTTCGGTGACTACTACCTTTGGAAAATCATTGCTTCTGAGATCAGCGTTTTTAATTATCCTGAAAGTGCTTAACAGGCTTATCGCTCCCCTCAAAATCAATAATCCTGCAACAGTAAAATACAGTAATGCAAGTATCCCGGTATAATCGATAGGAGAGGTCGCGGCTGTGATCGCCGGTTCAGATGAAGTCATGGGATAAATCATGTTTTCCATCAATGCCAGAGGTTCGGGATTAACAACGGCATCAGGCCGGACAGGTATCTTAAGCGCAGGAATAAAAACCGGCAGCAGCAATGTAAGTATCAGAAAGATCCTGTTTCTCAGATAGAAAGTGTCTTTTCTGAAAAACAGCAGGTAACAGAGGTAGAACAATGTGGTTCCGGCTGATACCTTCAGCATGTATAAAAGCAGGTTATCCATCTTTTTCTTCCTTTTCGATAATGCTGATAAGCTTTTTCAGGTCGTCAGCGCTAAGCTTTTTCTCATTTACAAAAAATGATACGACATTCTTGTAGGATGATCCGAAGTAGTCCTTTACAACGTCGTTCATAAAGATCTTCCGGTACTCCTCTTTTTTTACAAGAGGAAAATACTCATGGTTTTTGCCATAAGCCTTATGGTCAACGTAACCTTTTTCTTCAAGGCCCCGGATTACCGATGAAAAGGTTGTATAGAGCGGTTTCGGCTCCGGATGCAGGTCGATGAGTTCCTTTATGAATCCCTTTCTGGCCTTCCAGAGGATCTTCATTGCCTGCTCTTCTTTTCGTGTAAGTCGTTTCATTGCCTAAAACTGTTTTTTCAAATATATAACGGAAAAAACAGTTATGCAACTATTTTTACAATTATTTTACGGAAAAATACGTTTATATGTTTTTGAGCAGTCTTTCAGGAGTATTTTTTTAAATGTCACGCCTTAAGAAAGAAGGATAAACAGGATAGCAGGACATCCGGTCTTCCCGGATGCAGGATGCACGTTTACAGCTAATTGTTAATCTATTATCCTGGCGTTTTTGAAAGCCTCAGAAAACTGGTCCTTTGTCAGCCGGGTTGTTTTAATATATCTGCGATCGCCGGCAGGAACAATTGTACCTGAGCCATCGGTTTGAACATCATCCCGGATTTCCTGTCCCATTTCCTTCATCAGCATTAAATCATCCGTGTTCAGGGGAAGCACCAGCTTCCTGTTTCCGGAGATATGCCAGTACACGATGTATTCTTCATTGTTACGGCTGAAAGTAAAGGCACGTATCTCATTGCTGCCACCCGCTATATCAGTGATCTGTTCGTAGGGTACCAATTCAAATTCCTTTTTCTCGTTTAAAAGCAGTATATGTTCCTGATCTCCGTTCTGAAGCATCTTTTTCTGGTCTTCAGTCAGCCAGCAGAGGGCTCTGACCTCTTCCCATCTTCTTAATACCTCAAGGTTGTCGGCAGTTCGGGGATGATTTGAAAAGGCGGTTGTATTTGCGTGTACAGAAACAGGGCAATCCCAGGCAGCAGCCCTGCTGGTTACATATTCGAGCATATCTGGCTGGGTGCCGATAGTTTTTCCGTCGGGCACCCAATACCCGAGCCATCCGAAATTAAGGCGGGTGAAATTGTTTTTCATCCTTGGTGCTTCGGCAAACGGATGCCTGCGTGTCTCTTCCTTCAGCACTTCGGGCCTGAAGATATCGAAAGCGTTCCCTCCGGTAAGCATATGCCAGCTGAAATGTGTTTTGGCAGCGCCTTCGGCAAAAAGAGGTTCAGGGTTCAATTTTTTGAAGACTCTGTACTGTGCGTTGGCAACGTGAAACCAGAAGGGCGGATTGACACCTTCCGATCCGTCGAAATACATGAATTCAAATCCCGAATTATAAATACCGGCAATTTTATCCGCAATCTCATCCTGAAGGCCGGAATTCTGATCTATATACACGCTTGTTGCACCAAATTCACTTACATCCAGAAGCCCGAACATGGTTCCTGCAGGAAGGGAATTGACGGTTGTTTCGTCGATGCCCCGGATGCATCCCTTAAACATATAGGGCCTCGAAGTGGTGTATTCCCTGTAGGAGATCAGCTCAGTGCCTGCTTTCAGCACATTCCGCCCATTTGCCATTGTTGAATTTGCAGGATTTTGTTCAATATAAATTGTTGTATCGGATTTACCCAGTGGCCTGGCAAGTGTAAATATCCGGAGCAGGTTCAGCCTGTGATCCGGTACCGGTGTCACATATCTGCTGTCCCTGCCTATGTGGGAATGCAGAAAATGCACGCCGGGGGTAATGCCTGCACTTTTAATCTTATCGAGCATTTTTCGGAGGTCTTCTTTTCCGTTTGGATACTCAGTCCTCCACATATCATAGTTCCCAAGAAGCCTGTATCCGTTGCTCTCAAGGAAGGCGGGATAATAGATCATCATTGTCCGGAATCCTCCCTGCAGGGCATATTTTATGTGTTCGTCAACGTTTGCCGGAGTAACATCGGCCGACCAGTAATATGAAGCGTTATAGAGCTTGTTCCTCCTGCTCCTTACACCACTGGGGAGGTTGAAATCCTCTTCAACAACTGCAATTTTGTCGAGCAACTTATCGGGAGGACATACTATCAGGGCTGCCCCGGTATTGTCAGTTTTTACCCTGACATCGACGCCTGCCTGCATAATGCGGAAACCGTCACCCTCTTCAGAATCGACGTTTGCATAAGGATCGGTTGAAAGCAGATTAACGGCCGTTTTATCATCCCATAAAACATTCAGCCAGTCGCCATAATGGGTCAGATTCCTTACAGGCAGCCGCACGAACCACATTTCAGAGACCGGCGGTTCAGTCATCGCTATTCCATAGTCGTCAACTGTAAGCCTGAATCCGTCGAGGGTAAATCCTATATAATCACTGGTTATTTTAAGGCTGACCGTCGCTTCCCATGGGATCAGTTCATAGCCGATTACAAGTTTGTCGCCCTCTTTTCGTATGGAATTGGACTTAAATGTTGTTCTTTTTGTCGGATATGCGAGTTTTACCTCGTTCTGATATGGCCGTTCCTCGGTTATGGTGCTGAAAGGGATCTTTTTATTCCTTATCAGGCATTCTGTTTTTGATGGTTTGTATGTCAGGCTTCTGGCAAATCCTTCGGGTGAAATTATCAGCCTTACCTGCTCGTTTTCGATGGTTATGTCGCTGGTGATTTTTTCGCCGGGACGTGAACATGAAAGAATAATTGCCGGGATTAAAATTAAAAAAGGCAGCGGAAGTTTCATCGCAAAATGATTTAAGTTGGAACTGATGAAATATATATTCTGGCCCAATCTATTAGCAGTGTGAGTATGAGAGCGAGAGTGTGGAAGACGATCGAGAGCTCGAGTTCGAGCGTACCCGCTCTCACTCTCACACTCGTCTCACCCTCTGAAGCCTTGGCGAAAGAGGGCTCTTTTTCTGTCCTCCTTCGCCGTGGCTTCGGACTTCGCCCGACGTAGTCGGCTCCGTCCGACGAAGTCGGAGGACGCTGTACCCGGAGCCGGGATCGAACCGGCACAGTATTGCTACCACTGGTGTTTGAGACCAGCGCGTCTACCAATTCCGCCATCCGGGCAAAAAATAAATCTGATAGAATTTTAAAAATTACAAAACCTTTTAAAAGAACGCTACCTTCTGAACGGGATGGCGGAATTGACCACCGCTCATTCCCGGCTCCTCGCTGCAAACACCCACCGGGTGTTTGCTTACCGCTCGGCCCTGCCATCCGGGCAAAAAATAAATCTGATAGAATTTTAAAAATTACAAAACCTTTTAAAAGAACGCTACCTTCTGAACGGGATGGCGGAATTGGCCACCACTGCAGGCCGGCTCCTCCTTCGGTCGCCATAGGCTTGCCGAAGGCGACGCGCTGCAAACACCCACCGGGTGTTCGCTTACCGCTCGGCCCTGCTTTGCCCACCGAAGTACCGGGTAATCGGGACGAAGGCGAGGCCATCCGGGCAGTTACTGTTGGGGCAGTATATCCAACAGGTTCGCGAAAATAATAAAAACTTTTGTCTTTCTACTTTTGTCTTTTATCTTTTGACATGTCAAGAAGCTCCACCTTTCTGAATTCGACAGGATGGCTCTCCGCCTGCAGGCATATATATCCCTTGTCTATCAGAGTGCCTTCAGGCACCGGGTAGCCTTCATGTGCCCCTCCAACCTGAGGCCTGAAATACGTAAGGACGGTATCTCCCTCAATAATGTGATGTATCACACTGTCGCCCAGGACTACGAATTCGGCTTTTACCCATACATCACCATGGTATGTTCCGGAACTTGAAGTTATGCAGTGCTGGGTAATGAGCTGTCCGTCCATGACTATATTGGTACCAGGGGTGCATACATTCCCTGTTGACCGTTCTGCGGCTCCATCACCGCCAAGAAACTGGGCCTCGATTGACACGGGGAAGTCCTGGTCAACTCCCATCGATTCCGGTGATTGTGAATGCAGCATGACTCCGCTGTTCCTGTACGCCCATGAAGGTGCACCGGGAACCTGGTCGCCTGTGAAACGGTATTCGATCCTGAGTTTATATCTTGAAAATGGTTCTTTATAAAAGATATGGCCGAATTCATTCCGGAAGGTATCCAACCCTTCGTACCTCACCTTCATGAGACCATCTTCCACCCTGAAGATATTCATGAAATTATTGTTTAGTTCATAGCCCTTTATCTTGACGCTCCAGTCGTTAAGGTCCTTCCCGTTGAAGAGCTGTATCCAGTCCTGACTGCCTGATTGTTTTTTGCTGCTGCATGAAATAAAAAGCAGCATTGCTGACATTATTGCGAAGGTTCTCATACGAAGTGTTTTTAGTTTTCTGTTATTGGGCTTAATAATAGTATTCCGGCAATCTGCTAAAACAGGATAAAGAAAGAAGGGTAAAAGCCATGCAATGACAGGTTATGCCTTAACCCTGTGCATAGGTGCTGCTTTCATCACCATTTCCCTTACAGCCTGTACAATGCTTTCAGTATCAAATCCGCATTCCCTGATCAGTTCCTGCTGTGTTCCCTGCTCAACAAAATAATCAGGAATGCCCAGACGTTTTACCTCAGCCGTGTAGTTGTTGTCGCACATGAATTCAATGACAGCACTGCCAAAACCTCCTTTCAGGACACCATCTTCAATAGTGATGATTTTCCCGAATCTGCGAAAAACCGAATGAAGGGTCTCAAAGTCCAGCGGAGCAAGGAATCTCATGTCGTAATGAGCGATACTGATATCTTCATCAGCCAGTATTTTAGCAGCTTCGACAACAAAATTTCCGGGGTGTCCCAGGCTTAAAACTGCCATATCCCGGCCTTCACGGATCAATCTTGATTTTCCGATTTCAATTTCTGAAAAAGGTTTCTGCCAGTCCGCAACCATGCTGCTTCCTTTAGGATACCGTATGGAGAAAGGTCCGGTTACTTTTTCGAGCTGTGCGGTGTACAGCAGGTTTCTTAGTTCAAGTCCATCCATTGGAGCGCTCACGATCATGTTTGGGATACTCCTCATGAAAGCCAGGTCGAAAAAACCATGGTGTGTTGCACCGTCACTGCCCACAAGACCTCCCCGGTCAATACAGAAAATTACATGAAGGTTTTGAAGGGCCACATCGTGAATTACCTGATCGTAAGCTCTCTGAATGAATGAGGAGTAAATGTTGCAATAAGGGATCATACCCTGTGTTGCGAGTCCGGCGCTGAAAGTAACTGCATGCTGTTCCGCAATGCCAACATCATAGACCCTGTCGGGGATCTCCTTCATCATTATGCAGAGTGAACAGCCAGTGGTCATTGCAGGAGTGATTCCGGCTATCTTATCATTGCTTTTTGCCAGTTCAAGGATACTGTTCCCGAAAATGTCCTGATATGTTGTAAAAGCATCTTTGGCCGGAGATTTTATAATGATACCGGTATTTTTATCGAACCGTCCGGGTGCATGATATTCAGTCTGGTTCTCCTCTGCTTTTTTAAAGCCTTTTCCCTTTATTGTCAGGCAGTGCAGGAGTTTGGGACCAGGTATCCTTTTCAGATCTTCAAGCACCTGTACAAGGTGAAGGATATCATGACCGTCAATAGGGCCGAAATACCTGAAATTCATTCCTTCAAACAGGTTGCTTCTGTCGAGGATGGTGCTTTTGAATCCTGACTGTACCTGTTTGGCGAGCACCCTGGCATTTGGTCCTATTTTCCCGAATCTTCCCAGAACTGTCCAGATCCTGTCACGGAACCTGTTGTATGTTCTGCTGGTTGAAATGTCGAGAAGGTACTCTTTTAAAGCGCCAACATTCGGATCAATTGCAATGTTATTATCATTCAGGATCACGATGATGTCGGATTTTGCAATGCCGGCGTTATTAAGACCTTCGAATGCCTGCCCTGCTGTCATGGCTCCATCGCCTATTACAGCCACTACATGCCTTTTTTCGCCCTTTCGTTTGGATGCGACAGCCATACCGAGAGCAGCCGATATTGAAGTGGACGAATGGCCTGTACCGAAAGCATCATACTCACTCTCTGACATTTTAGGGAATCCGCTTATCCCTTTGTATTTTCTGTTTGTTGAAAATTTCTCCCTTCTTCCTGTAAGGATTTTATGTCCGTATGCCTGATGGCCTACGTCCCATATTACCTTATCATAAGGAGTATTAAAGACATAATGAAGAGCAACGGTAAGTTCAACCACTCCGAGGCTTGCCCCGAAATGCCCCGGATTATTGCTTACCACCTCAATAATATATTGCCGGAGTTCAGCACAAACTTTTACAAGATCAGCAGGTTTAAGCTTCCTGAGGTCATCAGGAGTTGAAATCTTAAACAGCAAATTCTCCTCCCCGTTCATCCTGATTTAAAAATATTTGCTCTGGTGCAAATATAACAATTATTATTCCCTTATGTTGCGGTAAGCCTTAAAGGGGATTTTCTTATTTTTGCGGGGTAACAGGACTGTGACAAACAGTTTCGAACAAGAGGCCCGGCCTGAAATAATTAACCTGATCCTGAAAATGAAGAAGACAATAGCATCCTTCCTTACGCTTTCACTGTTGCTGATATCAGCCATATCCTGTGTTTCGGCAAAAAAGTACCGTGAACTGCAGACTGCGAGCAGGCAGAATATGATGGACCGTGATGATTTCAAGTCGGAGAACATGAAGCTCCAGATGCTTAACAGGGAACTTGAAAGTAAAGCCTCGGTGCTGGAGAACGAAATGGATGAGATGAAGTACAGGCTTGCTGCTGCAGAGGTTGAAAAAAACAAGGCAAGGGAAGAACTCAACATCATCTCGGAAAGATTAAATGACATGCAGAATGCACATCAGGATCTGATCAGGGGTAATGTAAATGAGACCAAAAAGCTTCTCGCAGAACTTTTGAGTGCCCAGGAAAACCTAAGGCAAAAGGAAAATATTCTTCGTGAGCTTGAAACATCGCTTGACCTTAAAAAGATCTCGCTGGATGAGCTTACTAACGAACTTGAAAATAAGAATGTCAGGATGGCGGAGATGGAAAAGATACTCGATGTGCAGAAAAAGATGGTTCAGGATCTTAAAAGCAAGGTGTCGGAAGCACTGCTTGGTTTTGAGAATAACGGACTTACAGTTGCTTCAAGGGATGGAAAGGTATATGTATCGCTCGATGAAAAACTTTTGTTCAGGTCGGCCAGCTGGGATATTGACGCAAATGGCAGGAGAGCCCTAAAAAATCTGGCCGGTGTACTTGAAAAAAATCCCGGTATTCAGATCACAATCGAGGGGCACACTGATAATATTCCGTATAACCCGGGGAACAGTCAGCTTAAGGACAATTGGGATCTGAGTGTCAAAAGGGCTACAACTGTTGTCAGGGTACTTCTTGAAGGATCAGGGATAAGGCCCGAACGACTGACAGCTGCAGGAAGAAGCCAGTATTCCCCCGTCGAAGCAGCCAATACGCCGGAAGCACGACAGAAAAACAGACGAACGGAAATAATTCTCACACCTGATCTTACAGAGCTTTATAAGCTTATAAATAAGTACTGAGCAAATTTCGGATTGCGGATTTCGGATTTCGGATTGAAATGCAGAACATGCAATCAGTAAAAGAATCTGCAGTCGGGATCCGAGAAGTTAAATTGCATCTCGGGATTCGGGAACCCTTTCACTCGGAGAATTCCTGAAGCCTGACTTTCATGTTCTGAAGTGCCTGAAGAAGGTTCTCTTCCGGTTTGAGGAAATCCTGATCGCCCCAGAAACCGGGATCGTAACTGGTAATTGTTTTTGAGAATATGGAATGTATCGGGGCAAGTTCTTCCCTTTCGAAGCGGGAAACATTTTCGGTTTTCATGCTTGTTATTGCCATTTCAAAGAATACTTCAAAAGGCGAATTGAAGAGTCTTCTTTTCTCCCTTGACAGAAAGTCAAGATCTCCCCTTACATGGCTGAGAAAATATCTGCCATTGACTTTGCGGTAGCTTACCGAATACCTTACCGACACCGGCCATGTCCTGAAGCCTTTTGATGAGTTCGAAATAAATGCATCTTTCATCTCGTCGAGAAATTCGGAGCTCAGTTCAAAATGAGAGTGAAGTATTGCAAAATCGGTAGTGTTAATAAAAACCGAACCTTTGAATTTTGGCAATTCGACCCCTTCTCTTGGTTCAAATTCAATTTCGTATGCTGCCTCATCATCAAAGGATACGATATCTGTAATACGGTAGTTGTATTCCTGCATATTTCCTTTCAGGAAGAAATCAAAAGCAGACTTGGCTCCGTCGAGATGGAGGCAGGTACTCAGACCGGCTTTAAGTCTGACGGTAAGTGTATCCTTTATGCTGGTGTTTTCAATTTTGCGGCTTTTCAATATTTTAATCTGGTCATTAAGCAGGGTTCCGGAATACGGACTTTTAAAAATCCTGATTATTGCTTCCGAATATGACTGAAGTTTATTTCTTTTAAGCACTCCTTCCCTGTAAAATCCGGTTAACAATGCAGGGCTTGTACCATAATTTTTTGGCACGGAATACAATGCTTTATTTATTACTTCCTGGGGAATCTGGTTTCTTATGATGATCTCGGGGATTGAAATGAACTCCCTTTTCATCAAAATGGTGTAATATTCTGTAAGAGCTTCTTTTACAGGGATTTCTTTGCCAATATATCCAAGATATGAAATTACGATAGTATCATTCAGGTTGGATGGAGTCATTTTAATGCCAAATTCCCCATTGCTATTTGAAACAGTGCCCTTGCCTTCATTTTTCAAACCGATTGTTGCATATGGCAGGGGATCACCCGATTCTTCGTCAAGGATTAGTCCGGCGATGGATTTAATATCAAAAACACCTGTTGAATCAGACTCCCGGGCTTTACGTCCAATTCCTTTAGAGATTATTATGAACTTGTCTATTACGGTATAGTTAAGGGAATCATTCTGAAAGATTGTGTCAAGTACGGATTTCAGGCTTACATCGCTAAAACTCATGTTGGTTTTCTTTTCCGTGTCGATCAGGCGGCTGTCATAAGTAAAGTTGAAGCCAGTCTGCCGGGTAATGATATTCAGTGCATCGCCTGTTTTGACAATTCCCGAACTGAAGGTGATTGTTGAATCGAGGATGGTTTCCTGGCCTGTAAGTCCCCGGGGGGTGATCAGAAGAATTAATATAATGGCCGGAATATTTATAAATATATAGCCATTGTTTGATAACATCCTTTTGTTTAAAGTTTATTTTATAGCAGAAAGATGATATGTATTGTCAACTGTTGTAAAATTAAGATTAAAGCTAGTACAAATTAACCGGATTATTGTCTCCTGGGGCTGATTATCTATTGGTGATGTCCATGTTTTCAGAAGTATCTCCGGGTCATCCGCAACAATATTCATGTTGTATACTTTTTTTAGATCATTGAAGACGGTTTCAAGTGTTTGTCCGTCATATACCAGCTTCCCTGTATTCCATGCCAGATAGTTTGGATCATTGTTAAGCATTTTCAATGACAAATTGTTTTTCATAGTTCCTATGAAGCCAGGATCGAGTTCTATGCTTTTGTTTCCCGAAATATCTGACAGAACCACCTTGCCGGTCTGAACATAAACTTCAACTGCTTCGACGGAGTTGCTTGAAATTACGTTAAATGATGTTCCCTTTACTGTAACATTTGCTTTTCCGGCATCAACGACAAAAGGATTT
>CAZTDW010000103.1:0-13617 GCA_964611835.1 uncultured Rikenellaceae bacterium
AAAAACGTTACACGAAAGGTTCAAGTAGCGTTCTTTCGTTTATTTCGCGTGTTAGCTATGTCTTTACAAAGGTTGCCGTTAGGGTATATGCAGGAGGTATAGTTTTCAAACAGGTGTTCGGCATTGAATCGATGTTCGGGATCGATTTCTTCTGGATCAGCGCAGTAGGCCTGGTTGTGCTTACAGGGATTTACACAACGCTCGGTGGAATGAAAGCCGTTCTCTGGACTTCGGTTTTGCAGACACCTATTCTGCTCATAGGATCGTTGGCAGTTCTGATAATAGGACTTATAAAACTGGGGGGATGGTCGGAGATGATGGAGATCTGCAGGGCTGTTCCTGTAAATGCGGACGGAAATACCATGACCCAGCTTATCCGGTCTGCAAATGATCCGGAATATCCCTGGACAGGCGTTATACTTGGATCAGCCATAATAGGATTCTGGTACTGGTGCACCGATCAGTTCATCGTTCAAAGGGTTCTTTCAGGCCGCAATCAGACTGAGTCAAGAAGAGGAGCAATCCTGGGCGCAGCTTTCAAGCTTTCTCCTGTATTTATCTTCCTCATTCCGGGCATGATAGCCTATGCCCTAAACTACAAGGGAATGATCACACTTCCGGATTCCGATTCTGCTTTCTCCGTTCTTGTAGGTGAACTTCTTCCTCTGGGATTCAAGGGGCTTGTGGTGGGAGGAATACTGGCAGCGCTGATGAGCTCTCTTGCTTCACTTTTCAATTCATCGGCAACCCTTTTCACCGTGGATTTTTATGAGAAATTCAAACCACAGGCAACGGAAAAGGAACTTGTAAGGGTCGGAAGGATTGCAACGGTTGTGGTTGTCGTACTTGGAGTATTATGGATCCCCGTGATGAGGGGTCTGGGTAAGGTCCTTTATGCATATCTCCAGGATGTCCAGTCGCTCCTGGCGCCCGGTATTGCCGCAGTATTCCTGCTTGGGATAGTATCCAAAAAAACAACTCCTGCAGCCGGGTTCGTGGGTCTTCTGACAGGATTCGTGCTGGGCATGACCAGGCTCGGATTCAAGATTTTCGGAACAGGAATGAGCACAGACAGCCTGCTGCATACGATATTTCTTAAGCTGAACTGGCTTCATTATGAAATAGTACTGTTTTTCCTCGTAATAATCCTCATGATAGTGGTAAGCATATTCACCCCCAGGGCGGATCCAGCGGCTATAAAGGGATTGTATATAGGATCGGCATCAGAAGAAGAGAAAGCGATCACGAGGGCCAGCTGGAATAACTGGGATCTGCTCTTCTCAGGCCTTATAATCATTGTTATTATTGCGTTCTATATATATTTCTGGTAGGAAAACCAGGCATTTGTATTGTCAGAATCCATTAACCCGGGTACTGAGGAATGAGGCTGTCTCAAAAGTCCTTTGTGTACCATTGTGTTACCTTTGGCTCCTTTGTGGTTAAACATAAAGAGCTGAACCACAAAGGATAACAAAGGTCAGCACAAAGAGCTCAAAGGTAGACAACACCAAATTAATTGCTTTTGAGACAGTTTCTTCAAGGGAGTGAGTTCATGACATAACGAATGAAATCAAATTTGCTTGACTACTTTTTAAGTTTCAGAAATTTGTCGGACAATAAGATTTTTTAAGTTGATTATGGCAAACAAATATGTAATTGGTATTGATTACGGAACCGACTCTGTCAGATCGGTGGTAGTTGACACATCAAACGGTGAAATTGTCGGAACCTCGGTTCACGATTACTCTATGTGGAAAAGGGGCTTGTTCTGCGATCCCGCGGCAAACCGTTTCAGACAGCATCCTGCCGATTACCTCGAAGGCCTTGAAAGATCGGTTAAGGGAGCCCTTCAGGGACTCGATCCTGAGATAATCAGGAATATTGCAGGGATTACCGTCGACACGACGGGATCAACTCCCGTGGCTGTCGACCGGGATGGAACACCTCTGTCAATGAAACCAGGCTTTGAGAATGATCCTGATGCAATGTTCATCCTGTGGAAGGACCATACGGCGGTGAGGGAGGCTGCAGATATAAATGACCTTGCCAGGTCGTGGGGAGGAGTTGACTACACCAAATATGAAGGCGGAGTCTATTCATCGGAATGGTTCTGGTCCAAGGTCCTGCATGTTATGAGGACAAATGAGAAAGTCAGGCAGAATGCCTTTTCATGGGTCGAACATTGTGACTGGATATCAGCTTTGCTTACAGGGAACACCGATCCCCTGACCCTGAAAAGAAGCAGATGTGCCGCCGGTCATAAAGCCATGTGGAGCGAAAGCTTCAGGGGACTTCCCGGCGAAACTTTTCTTTCAAGGCTCGACCCTTTGCTGTCAGGACTGAAAGAAAGACTGTACAGAGATACATATACCTGCGATGTAGCAGCAGGTAAGCTTACAGCAATATGGGCTCAAAAGCTTGGCCTTCCTGAAGGGATATCTGTCGGAGTGGGCGCTTTTGACGCCCATCTGGGTGCTGTGGGGGGCGAAATAAAGCCCTACACCCTTGTAAAGGTAATGGGGACTTCAACCTGCGATATGCTGGTGGTCCGCCCCGAAGAGATCGGCGATAAGCTGGTGGCAGGAATATGTGGACAGGTGGACGGATCAATAGTTCCGGGAATGATTGGCCTCGAAGCCGGACAATCTGCCTTCGGCGACGTTTATGCCTGGTTCGGAAAGTTACTTATGTGGCCCGTGAGTGAGATTGTTATGCAAATGAACTGGCTCGACGAAGGAAGCAGGCAACGGCTGTTGAACGAAACAGCTGATTCCCTGATCGCGGAACTTAGCAGAAAAGCCGGATCGCTTAATACTGATGATATATCGGTCATTTCCCTCGACTGGCTGAATGGGAGACGCACACCGGATGCAAATCAGGAACTTAAAGGCGCTATCGCCGGATTATCTCTGGGATCAGATGCCCCGAGGATATTCAGATCACTCGTTGAGGCCACGGCTTTTGGCTCAAGAATGATAAACGAACGCTTTATCTCCGAAGGAGTCAGAATCGACTCAGTTATAGCCGTCGGAGGTGTGGCAAAAAAGAATCCGTTTGTCATGCAGATTGTGGCTGATGTGCTCAATATGCCAATAAAGGTTGCAATTTCAGACCAGACATGCGCACTCGGGTGTGCAATGGCTGCATCGGTCGTGGCAGGCGTGCACAAGGATATCCCGGCTGCACAAAAGGCTATGGGTAACGGATTTGAAAAGGAATATGTGCCCGATCCGGGAAGGGCAGAAAAGTATGAATCATTATTCAGAAAATATAAAAGTCTGGGCTACTTCATCGAAAAAGAAATGACCTGAATCAATGTATAATGCCATGCTGAAATCATTGCCGGTATTTGTTCTGCTATACCTGCTGGCTGTTAACGCAGGATGCAGCAGTGATAACTCAGAAGCGGCTGATTATCCTATCAGACCGGTTCCGTTCACTTCTGTGAAGCTTACTGATAAATTCTGGTCACAGCGGATCCGTAAGAACGCTGATGTTACAATCCCCATTGCCTTCAGCTATTGCGAATCCACCGGACGAATTAAGAACTTTGAGATTGCAGGCGAAATTGACACAGGAAGTTTCAAATCACTATATCCTTTTGATGACTCTGATGTGTTTAAAATTATTGAAGGCGCAAGCTATTCGCTTCAGACATATCCCGACCCTGTCCTGGAATCCTACCTCGACACACTCATCAGCAAGATTGCCCTTGCACAGGAAGATGACGGATACCTTTATACCAACAGGACCATCGCAAACATGCACGGAGGTAAAGGTCTGCATGAATGGGCCAATAAGCAAAGATGGCTGAATGATTCACTGCACAGTCACGAATTATATAATATAGGACATCTTTATGAGGCGGCAGTTGCCCATTTCCAGGCAACCGGCAAACGTACCCTTCTTGACGTTGCGGTCAGATCGGCAGACCTTGTCTCGAAAGATTTCGGATATGATAAACTGAAAGTATGGCCAGGGCATCAGGTCATTGAAATGGGTCTGGTAAAACTGTTCCGTGCCACGGGTGACAGACGTTACCTTGATCTGGCCAGATTCTTTCTGGACATAAGAGGTCCGGATGGAAGGCAATATAATCAGGCAGTCAGAAAACCGGTAGATCAGACCGAGGCGGAAGGTCATGCTGTAAGAGCCACCTATATGTATTCGGGAATGGCTGATATAGCAGCAATAACAAAAGATGATGCTTATCTGAGAGCAATAACACACATCTGGGAAGATATAGTTTACAAAAAGATGTATGTCACCGGTGGCATAGGAGCAACAGGGGGCAATGAGGGTTTCGCAGAGCCTTATTTTCTGCCTAATATGTCGGCTTACTGCGAAACCTGCGCCTCAATAGGGAATATTTTTACAAACCACCGGCTCTTCCTCCTGCATGGAGAGTGCAAGTATGCCGACATTCTCGAGAAGACATTGTACAATTCGATGCTTTCGGGGGTATCGCTTACGGGCGACAGGTTCTTTTATCCCAATCCTCTGGAGTCTTCAGGCCAGCACCAGCGAAGCGAATGGTTCGGTTGCGCATGCTGCCCTTCTAACATTGCGCGGTTCATCCCTGCAATTCCCGGTTATATTTATGCAGTTACCGACAGGGACCTTTATGTAAACTTGTATATCTCAAATGAGGCAGACATACAGATAGGAGATCAGAAGGTTAAAATTTCCCAAAGCTCCGGATTCCCATGGGACGGAAAGGTTCAGATCCTCGTGGGCACAGGGCACAAGGCAAAATTCATCATGAAGCTTCGGATTCCGGGATGGGCAAGAAATGAAGCCATTCCGGGCGATCTTTACAGGTTTGAAGAACAGAGCCCCGTGGATTTCAGCCTTCTGCTGAACGGAGATACCCTTATCACTGAAATCAATAATGGTTATGTGTCGATCGACAGGATATGGAATGATGGTGATAAACTGCAATTGTTTCTGCCTATGCCGGTAAGGCTGATTACTGCCGATGAAAGGATAAAAGATGATAACGGCAAGGTTGCCGTTCAGAGAGGTCCTGTAATTTATTGTGCTGAATGGCCTGATAACAATAAAGGCAATATCCTGAATCTTGTTTTGAAAAAAGACAGCAGCTTTACCACGCAGTATTCAGCGGATCTGCTCGGTGGGACCCAGGTTATTAAAGCCAGGGGTTGCCAGACTGTCAGAACCGTTGAAGGTGGAATCAGAATGCTTGATGAAGAGACCATCACACTTATCCCATATGCACTTTGGAATAACAGAGGTCCGGGCCAGATGATGGTATGGCTTCCGGTAAAACCTGAGGTCTCAAAACCCTTGCCCGCTCCCTCCATTGCTTTCAGAAGCAGGGTAAAGGCAAGCCGTATGACTGGCGATCTTCCCTCAGTAAATGACCAGCTTGAGCCACAGAGCTCCAATGACAAAACTGTACCATATTATCACTGGTGGCCTGAAAAGAACAAATGGGTGTATGTCCAGTACGATTTTCCTGGAAATCAACTTATTTCCGGTACAAAGGTCTACTGGTACGATGATACTCCCGAAGGAGGATGCCGTGTCCCGGATGAATGGGAAATTCTGTATCTTAGCGGCAACATGTGGAAGCCGGTAAAACCCTGGAATCCCTACAGGACCACAAAAAACCACTGGGATACACTGAAGTTTCAACCGGTAAGGGCATCAGCGGTAAAGCTGAAGGTTAAACTTAATAAAAATTATTCTGCAGGATTATATGAATGGGTGGTGAAATGAATGATCATACTGTCAAATAACCAGCAACCAGCAACTTTAGTTATTTTCAACCGGAAATCAAATTAATGAATAAATAATGAAAAAGATCCTTACTATTCTGATATTCCTGTCCTTTGCCTGGGCAGGTTATTCGCAGCAGGCTTCATTTGTGCTCAACAAGCAGGAATATTTTGAGTGCGAAGGTGTTAATGTTATGGCATTCCAGGATATTTATCCCGAGGGACACCAGGGAGGCGTGGCGGTCATCATGAATGGCAGGAGACTCGCAACAAACGGCGATATACGCCTTGACGAGACTCCCGGACAATGGCAGCCCATTCCCAGGCAGCTTGACAGAAAGGTTGACCCTGCCACAAATTCCATCACCGTAAACCTGGCCTATCCCGACCCGGCAATAAACAGAAAAGGATTCAATCCCATAGAGTACCCCGATCTGGATCTTAAATATACGGTTAACATTCGTGCTGCAGGTGAATCGGTGATCGTCACCGTCGACCTTGACCAGCCCGTTCCAAAGGAATTCCTGGGCAAGGTTGGTTTCAATATGGAACTGTTCCCCGGATGGCTCTTCGGTAAGACCTGGGCGATGGACAAATATTCAGGGATATTTCCCCGCCAGGCCAACGGTCCGGCTCTTAAGGATGCAAAAGGGGAGATAGTTGCTGCGCAGCCAATGGCCACCGGTAGAAAATTCACGGTAGCACCCGAGGATGACTTTCTGCGGATGTCGATTGAAACAAAAACAGGGCAGCTTCAGCTCCTCGACGGAAGATATGTACATAATAACGGATGGTTTGTTGTCCGTTCGCTGGTAGCTGAAGGTGCAACGAAAAATGCGGTTGAATGGGTAATTACTCCAGGTATCGTTCCGGGATGGACCTCAGCTCCCGTGGTCCATGTTTCACAGATCGGATACCGCCCCGAACAGGAGAAGACAGCGATAATCGAACTTGACAGAAAGGACAACAAAAAGGAAAACTGTGTTATTCTCAAAATTGAACCGGATGGCAAAAGAACTGCGACAGGATCTTTCAATGCTGAACCATGGGGGCAGTTCCTCAGGTATAATTACCTTAAGTTTGACTTCACGGAGGTCAGGCAGGAGGGTATGTATATTGTAAAATACGGAAATCATGAGTCACAACCTTTCAGGATAGCAGCAGATGTTTACAAGAGAAATGTATGGCAGCCTACAATTGAGTTCTTCCTTCCCGTACAGATGTGCCATATGAAGATAAATGAAAAGTACCGTGTATGGCATGGACTCTGTCACATGGATGACGCGCTTATGGCTCCGGTCAATCACAATCATTTCGACGGTTATATCCAGAGGGAGTCGACACTTACGACCTTCAAACCGGGCGATCCTGTTCCGGGGATCAACATAGGCGGATGGCATGATGCGGGCGACTGGGACCTCCGTGTAGAATCGCAGAGCGGAGAGGTAAATATCCTTACCCTGATTTATGAAGCGTTCAAAATTGACTACGATGAAACCTCAATAGATCAGGATACAAGGATTGTTGAAATACACCAGCCCGACGGCAAGCCTGATATTCTCCAGCAGATAGAGCACGGACTGCTTTCGGTTGTGGGCGGATACAAAAGTATGGGAAGGCTCTACAGGGGGATAATCGAGGCAGATAAAAGGCAGTATGTTTTTCTGGGCGACGGATCGGCAATGACCGACGGTCTTATATTTGACAAGAACCTTAAGCCGGGAGAAAGAACCGGAACTCATTCTTCACAGAATGACGACCGTTGGGTATTCACCGAAGACAATCCTCCCAGAGAGCTTACCGTTGCCGCACATCTGGCAGCAGGAGCAAGGGCCCTCAAGGGATTCAACGATGAACTGAGCAAGGAATGCATCGAAATATCAGAGGCCATTTTCAATCATGAATACAAGATCTCGGGGATGGTCGCCAATACAAAACTTCATGCTGCAGTCGAACTTTATCTCACAACTGGCAAGGAAAAATACAAAAGCTATATCCTTGAAAACAGGGAAACCGTTGTTAAGGGCATAAATCAGCTTGGATGGATAATAGGAAGGGCTCTCCCGAAAATCAATAATTCCGAGTTCACAGCCCTGGTCAGGAATGCTGCCAGGAATCTCTCCGAAGAAATTAACAAGCAGTCGGAAGAGACACCCTTCGGAGTACCCTACCGCCCGCGGATATGGGGAGCCGGCTGGGATATTCAGAGCTTTGGCGTACGGCAGTACTTCCTTTATACCGCTTTCCCGGATATTTTCAAAGCGGCTCCGATCTTCAATGCACTTAATTTTGTCCTTGGTGTCCATCCGGGCGACAACACATCATCCTTTGCATCGGGAGTGGGGGCCAGGTCAACAACCATAGCCTACGGTATAAACAGGGCTGATGAGTCATACATCCCGGGCGGTGTATCATCAGGCACAGCGCTGATAAGGCCCGATTTCCCGGAACTTCTGGACTGGCCATACCTCTGGCAGCAGCAGGAATATGTAATGGGAGGCGGCGCCACAAACTTTGTTTTTCTTGTTCTCGCGTCTGATCATCTGCTGGAGAAGAAATAGCGAAAAAATACTTATTTTTGACGGAAACATAAAGACTTGTTTTTATGCGGAAGGACTATTTTATTTTCATGCCATCGGTCCCCGGCAGTTTAGAGGAGGAGTGGGAACAATGTTTTGTTCAGGTACTTAACAGGACAGGGGATGGCTACAGGTTGTTAAAACTGAATGTCTTTATTGATTCGGCAGACCCTGACTTCTTCGTTAAACAGAAGAAATACATAGGAAATTTCTTAATTGACAGGATGGGCAGCCAGTGCCCTGCGATCAGTATCACAATACATCCGCCGGAAAGCCCGTGGAAGGTCTCTGCTGAAGGGATGTTCATAAAGGCAGAAGCCGCTGAGGTTATAACAAAATTCTGGAAGTCAATTCCATATGTGGTTCTGGGGCCGGAATCCAAGAAAGAGGTCTGGGCTGCAGGACTTGGAGATGATATTTTATCAGACAGCACCAGAAGTGCAGCCGTAAAATCTTTTGAAATGATTTCGGGGATCCTGGATCAGGAAGAGATGTCCTATAACGACCTGATCAGGCAATGGAACTATATCGGAAATATTCTTGAGATAAATAAAGGATATCAAAATTATCAGATATTCAATGAGGTAAGAAGCGAGTACTATTCAAGGAACAGGACTGTTCAGGGCTTCCCGTCAGCAACCGGCATTGGCATGAAGCTCGGAGGTGTGTATCTCGACTTTTGCGCTGTGCGCAACTCGCCGGCCGTTAAGATCAGGGCGATCAATAATCCGAATCAGGTAAATGCCTATCAGTACGGACAGAGGGTTTTGAAGGGATTGATCGAAAAAGGCAAGCCGGCAAAAAATCCACCTCAGTTCGAAAGAGCTCTTATCATCGCCAACAATCACTGGAAAACACTGTTCGTGTCGGGTACTGCCTCAATAATAGGACAGGAGACCATAGGAAAGGGGGATGTGGCCGGTCAGACCCAGGTGACAATTGAAAATATCAATAAACTGATCGACGCCGGCTATCTGGGAAAACTCACTGGTCAGGAATTGTCGCGCGGAAGATGTACACTGATAAGAGTTTACGTTAAAGACCAGGCTGATTTCTGCGTGGTTAAGGATATATGCGGTGAGCATTTTCCCGAAGCACCTGCAATTTACATTGAAGCTGATATCTGCAGGGATGATCTTCTGGTGGAAATTGAGGCAGAATATTCATTTTAAAAAATGATAAGAAACCTTGTTTTTCTGACAACTCTATTTCTGTTTTTAATGTGCTCCCGGTCGACATGGAATACGACTGATAGCGGAGTGGTTATACGGCTTAGGGGAGATAATAATGAGAATATCAGAAAGATCAGGCTCGATGTTGTAAATGACAATATTATTCATGTTGCTGCTTCTTGCTGCAACAGTTCTTCACGCGAAAAAAGCCTGATCCCTTCCGGAAATACATTGCCTTTGCCAGGCTTTGAAGTCCGACAGGAAATAAACACCCTGATTCTCTCCACTTCTTCAGTAAAGGCAAAAGTCGATATGGGATCAGGCACTTTAATATTCACCGATGCCAGTGATAATATTATCCTCAGGGAGAAAGAAGGAGGAAAAAGGATCACCCCGGTAACCCTCGACAGACATGAGGGATTTTTAGCAGGTCAGGTTTTTGAATCCTCAGAAGGCGACACTTTTTACGGACTCGGCCAGCAACAGTCGGATGATTTTGACTGCGGTGACTATTATTTCATCTATGGAAGAAGCATGGATGAAGTTATAAGTGGTTACAGGACACTTAACGGGAAAGCTTCCATTTTGCCGAAGTGGGCTTTTGGATTCTGGCAAAGCTGCGAGAGGTACAGATCGCAGTCGGAATTTATTGGTGTGGTAAGTGAATACAGAAACAGAAACATTACTCCCGACAATATTATCCTCGGCTGGTCCCGCCCGCCGGTCTTGACCAGTATCATTAGAGACGGGATGAAGGAAAGTTACGCAGGGACCTGTTGGGAGGACATGAAATCACAGATTTCTGCAGGCCTTAACTATTCTCTATCGGGTATCCCTTACTGGACATATGACATAGGTGATTTTTGCGTGGAGAAAAAAGATGAGTATGCCGGGGAAGGCCCGGCTGAACCTGAAGAGTGGCGAGAATTTAATACCCGCTTGTTCCAGTTCGGGGCATTCTGCCCTCTCTTCAGTAGCCATGGGCAATCCCCTTACCGTGAGATCTACAATATTGCACCGGAAGGCCATCCTGCTTACAAAAGCATGATGTACTACGACAGGCTTCGCTATTCATTGATGCCATATATCTATTCACTGGCCGGTCTGACTTATTTCAACGATTACACAATCATGAGGGCAATGGTCATGGATTTCGCTGATGACCCTGCAGTGAGGAAGATCAGTGACCAGTATATGTTCGGCCCGTCGATCCTTGTAGCCCCGGTATACAGTTACAAAGCCAGGAAAAGGGAGGTGCATTTCCCCCGGGCTGCAGGATGGTATGATCTCTATACCGGAAGATATATAAATGGCGGAGGCAGGTTGGAAGTTGATGCTCCCTATGAAAGGATGCCTGTCTTCATTAAGGAAGGATCCGTAATTCCCTTTGGCCCCTTGATCAGCTATACCGATGGGAAACATGCCGATCCGGTTACACTTTTCATTTATGCAGGCAGGGATTGTGCATTTACAATGTATGAAGATGAAGGTGTAAATTACAATTATGAAAAAGGCTTCTGCAGCACGATCAAATTCAGTTACAGGGAGAGTTCCGGAGAACTTACAATATCAGACAGAAATGGCGAATTTCCCGGAATGCTGAAAGAAAGGGATTTCAACCTGATCATTGTTGACAGGAACAATCCCTTCCCGTTCGATACTGTTGCCCCTCCTCTGAAAAAGGTAAGGTATGAGGGGAAAAAGATTGTTGTAATGATCCGGTAAAACTGTGTTTTAAAACCATTTAATTAAAACTACTTTCAAATGAAAAGGATTTTATTATTTTCACTGTCACTGATAATTATCTCAGGTCTGGCAATATCATGCAAACAATCGTCAAAAAATAAAGAGATGATAAGAAAGGAAATTTTCGGCAATCATGAGGGGAAGGAAGTATATCTCCTGACTCTGACCAACAAGGCAGGCAATGTTATAAGATTAACAAACTTCGGAGCCAAAATCACATGGATTGAAGTTCCCGACAGGAACGGAAAGAAAGACAATGTGACATTCGGCTATGATACTTTTGAGGGGACAATAAACGGTGACATGTCGTTTGGTTCCGTTGTGGGCAGGTATGCCAACAGGATCGCAGGAGGCAGGTTCAGCATCGATGGGGTTGAATACACCCTCCCTCTCAACAACGGTCCCAACACCCTGCATGGAGGTCCGGGAGGATGGCACAGCGTTGTATGGGATGCCGAGGTACTGAAAGATTCCGAAATACCTTCCGTAAGATTCTCTTATGACAGCCCTGATATGGAGCAGGGTTTTCCCGGGAATGTGAAGGCTGAAATAACCTACACCTGGACTGATAACAATGAGATAGTTATGAACTACAAATGCACCACAGACAGGAAGACTGTGATCAATGTCACAAACCATGCATATTTTAATCTTCACGGTGCAGGCAACGGTGATATTCTCGATCATGAGCTTACCCTAAGGGCATCGGCATTTTTGCCGATTGATTCTGTTTCGATCCCGACCGGTGAGATCAGACCTGTGGCAGGAACCCCTTTTGACTTTACCATGCCTCATACCATTGGTGAGAGGATTGATCAGGATTATGAACAGCTTAAGATGGGCAGGGGTTATGATCATAATTTTATCCTCGACAATAAAGAATCTGTTGATGTTACGGTTTATGAGCCGGTAAGCGGGAGGGTACTTGAGGTCATTACCGATCAGCCCGGGATGCAGCTTTACACGGGGAATTTCCTCAATGGTTCACAGGTTGGTCACGGAGGCAAGCCCTATAATCTGAGATCCGGATTCTGTCTGGAATCGGGCCATTATCCCGACAGTCCCAACCGTCCGGAATTCCCTTCAACTCTTTTAAATCCGGGTGAGACATTCACCTCGCAAACGATTTACAGGTTTTCGGTAAGGTAGGAGGGGGATGCGGGAAAATCCATTTTTTAAAGAATTATTCAATTGAAAATCATATAAAATTTCTTAATAAAGGTTAATTTTTGTGAATTTAAACAAATACATTTGGGGAAATATATAAAATCTTAATTGGGAAAAAACCTTAGTTTTTATTGCGGATTTATTCCAATTTTTTGATAGGCATTACTTTATAATTCCTTTTCCATGGAGACCAGAGGTCCTTCAGTTCCTGACGAAAAGACTTTAGTTAAGCAGTTATCAAAAGGGAACCTGCTTGCATTTAATGCATTGTTTCATCGCTATGGTATAAAGTTATATTATTTTGCCTATGGGTACCTGAAGTCAAAAGAGGAATCTGAAGAAATGGTTCAGGAAGTATTTACAATTGTATGGGAAAGGCGGAAAGATCTAAGGGAGGATTTGAGTTTTAAATCATATCTATTTACTATTTCATATAATATAATTAAGAAGCATTTCAGAGCCAGAACATATTTAAGTGAATATTATAAAGATATTGCAGGTGAAATTGTCGACACCCAAACCTCTCAAAAAGTTATCTATAACTCACTCTATCAATTTCTTAATGAGATTGTCAATAAATTACCGAATCGAAGGAAAGAGATATTCATTAAAAGCAGGTTTGAAGGACTAAATATAAAGGAAATATCAGATAAACTTGGGATCAGCCATAAAACCGTTGAGAATCAGCTTACAGACGCTTTAAAATTCATAAGATCAAAAATTGAGAAAGAAAACCAGTAGCCAGGGATTTTAATTTACCTTCTTCTCAAAAAGAATCTTTTTTTAAACTTTTTCATATATCTGGTAGGTGTAATCATAAACAAATGGATATAATATAGTAAGAATTAAGATAGATTTTGGTAATTGGATAATAGGTTTATCTTATGATGGATTTAGGTTTTAGGGTTTAAGTTAAATTGGGGAAAAGCAGTTCTTCTGTAAAGAAGAACTGCTTTTAATCTTTAGACTGCTAAAATCATTGATATTGTTAAAATAATTAATTGATAAAGAATACATTAATAAAATCATGACGGAGAAAGAATTCGATAAAGATAGAATAGAAAGATATTACAATAATAATTATTCTGAATCTGAAGAGGACTATATTAGTAAAATATTCAATAGTAAAGAATGTGAGGATAAGTTAAATTCCCAACTTTTAAAACAATTCTATCAGATAATGAGTGAAAATATATCTGATCAGAAAAACCT
>CAZTDW010000104.1:0-8717 GCA_964611835.1 uncultured Rikenellaceae bacterium
GTTGAATGAGTAAGTTCTTATCATAGCTCTAATCAGCTTAAAACCAGCTAGCTACTCCCTTCCCTTTTTTTTAAAGGGAAGGGGCAGGGGATGGGTTTCTTAGATTCATAAACTGAGTGGTCGCATCTTATACCGCACTAATTGTCAAAAGTCAGGAAAACAAGCTGATTGAGAGGAGTGTTCCGTATTCAGCGTCAAAGAATAAAACCCTGAGTTCATGTCGCTACGATTCAAGGTAAAAACAGATATCCCGTTCCATTTTCGTTTTCACGAAAAACGAATTCATCCTTAAGATTTATATCCCTGCTATGAAACAGGTCCTCAAAGAACTGATGTATCTTCCTGTTCTTCAATGCCATTTTTCCGGTGAAATAGTTATGTGTGGCGCCTGTCTGAAGCCTGAATCCCACTGCTTTGGTAAAATCAACATATATGGCCTTATCCGAATGAGGCAGTTCCGGGCGTCTTCCCAGCTGGACTCCCGAATCAGTAAATGATCTGACTCCTGCAAGATTGAAGTCCTTTTCATTACTGGTAATATAGATCCTTTTCTGGATATTAAGTTTATCGACCCATTCTGAATGTCCTTCCTGTTCAACAGCCGCAGCATTGATTATAATATTTTCAAACAGATCCACCGGGAGGCCGTTTAAAAGAGTGTCCTTAACCATTCTTTCAAGGTAATAATTACCCAGGCTATGCAGGCAAAGACTTATATGAACCTCTTTTCCTGATAAACGCCGGATCGCCTTGAAATCCCGGATAAGCTCAAGAAGTTCCCGGAATGCGGCAGTTCCGGACTCAACATTTGCTTTAGAAGATAAGTAGTTCCTGGCACCAGGGCTTTTGTTCATCATCGCCGGCCAGCTATATGCAAGTACTTTGACATCGTATAAATCCTGAATCTTCATGCCGGAAATGGCGGCGTCGGTAAACGATTTATAATGGCCATGAACGAAAAGAAGAATTTCGTCATTATCGCCTGTGGCTTTTGCAAGGTCAGTCAATGATCCGAGCCTGCTGCAGAAGGCTGAATCTGAAACATACCTGAAATGGTAGATTTTCAGGGGATCATCCTGATCAATGCTATTCAGAAATGCATCGCATCTCCGGGAAAGAGTATCATTCATCCGGCAGGTGATTACGGGAATCGAGGCATCCGCGAATGCACCGGGTTTCTTGCCGGGCCTGCTGCCCTGAAAAAAAACAAATAACACGGAAAGGGCTGTAGCCCTTAACAAGTATGAATAGTATCTTCTTCTCATCAGATAACCAATAAATAATGTCCCGGATTGCGCGAGGCTTTAATTTGGGCTGTTCAGGGATTCAGGAATCAGTAAACGGAAACCCCGGGTGTCCTGAAAATCTCACAACCGCTCTGAAATTTTATGCCTGCCGGAAAGATTAAATTTTTACAGCAATAAAATATGTAATAACTGATATTGATGCTGCAAGTACTGTACCCCAGATAAGGTCGATTATTGTAACCAGTACCGGCCAGTCCTTAAGTGTTGCAAGGTTCGTAAGGTCATATGTTGCATAGGTAATGAATCCGAACAATGCACCGTACAAAAGTGCATGGGTCCAGGATTGTTTTTCAACTGCTGCAGAAATAACGAACAGAACCAGGCCTGCAATGAATATCAGATAAAAGACAATGGCTGCATACCAGTTGATATCAGGTCGCATCAGGAATCCTATCTGCTTCTGATAGAAGTTCTTTGCCACGAATACGAGCCAGATCATGTCAATAATGAAAAATACCGGAAGCGCAATCAGGAAAAGTCTTATAAACATTTCATTAAGGATTTAATTACATAATCCGTTAAAAATAGTCAATTTTGGATAAATATTGTAATCCAAACTGTTAAGAACATTTTTAGTTCAGGGTTTGTTAATTAAAAAAGTCTTATATGAAGATTCTTCTCACCGGTGCAACCGGTTATATCGCTCAAAGGCTGTTGCCTGTGCTGCTAGGTAACGGACATGAGGTTATCTGTTGTGTCAGGGACAGTATCAGGTTTAATGTCGACAGATACAAATCTTCGGCATTAAATGTAATTGAAGCTGATTTCCTGGATAAGGAGACTCTGAAAAGTATCCCCGGGGATATAGATGCAGCGTATTATCTCATCCATTCGATGTCGTCATCAAAGGGCGATTTTGAGGCACTCGAGAAAATCTCTGCCGGAAATTTCAGGGACACTGTTCAGCAGACAAGTGCCAGGCAGGTGATATATCTCAGTGGGATTGTAAATGAAGAAAGGTTGTCAAAGCATCTATCAAGCCGGAAGAATGTTGAAGATATTCTGGCCGGAGGGAGTTATGCCCTTACAACCCTGCGTGCAGGGATTATCATAGGATCAGGGAGTGCTTCCTTTGAAATAATCAGGGATCTGGTTGAAAAGCTTCCCGTCATGATAGCGCCCAGATGGCTGAATACATTATCCCAGCCAATTGCAATCAGGAATGTCATTGAGTTCCTTTCGGGAGTATTGTTGGATAAGAGCACCTACAATTCAAGCTATGATATCGGCGGCCCGGATATACTGACCTACAAACAGATGCTGCTGGGATTCGCGAAAGTGCGGAAACTCAGGCGGTTTATAGGAATTGTACCGGTAATGACCCCGAAGCTCTCCTCCTACTGGCTTTATTTCATCACATCCACCTCATACAGGCTTGCACAGAATCTGGTCGACAGCATGAAAGTTCAGGTTATATGCAAGGAAAACAATCTCAGGGAACTTCTCGGGATCAATCCCATAGGCTATGAAGCGGCAGTAGCGGAGGCACTGGAAAAGACTGAAATGAATCAGGTGATCTCGAGCTGGATGGATGCAATGACATCCGACATTCTCAATGATGGCATTCTGAAACATATTGATGTACCAGTGCATGGTTGCTTTTTTGATTACAGAAAAACCAGGGTCAGGGATCCTGAATGTACTTTGAGAAGGATATGGTCAATCGGAGGATCTGTCGGATGGTATTACGGAGACTGGCTTTGGGCAATACGGGGTTTTATTGATAAGCTGTTTGGAGGTGTGGGGTTAAGAAGGGGCAGAAAAAGTCCAACTGAGATCTCACCTGGCGAGTCGCTTGATTTCTGGAGAGTGCTTTTAGCCGACAAAAAAGGAAAAAGGCTTTTGCTGTTTGCTGAGATGAAGTTACCCGGTGAAGCCTGGCTTGAATTCAGGATTGACGAAAACGATATTCTTCATCAGACTGCAACATTCAGACCGCTTGGATTATCAGGGCGGTTATACTGGTATTCTGTTATGTCGCTTCATTTCTTCGTTTTCAGGGGTATGATCAAAAAGCTGGCTTGTTAGAAACCGCTATTTTTTGTCCCACTTAACTGATATTATTATCTCGTTCCGCCTTCCGAACGGTTTAAAGGGAGGATCATAACCCAGATAACGGAAATTGCCGTAATATATGATCCCTTTTTCGTCCAGAAGCTTTTTCAGCTTACCGGAATAGGTTACTATATCCTCATCAGAAGCATACCCGCCGAATTTTATGGCTGCCACATATTCATCAGGAGTTTTTTCTATTTTAACATCCTTATCATCCGGTTCGGGAAGTTTTTCTGCCGTGTAAGATGATGGCATGACGAAGCTCATGGACGATTGCGAGTTGTTAATGTCCATATGGACTGGAGAGGTCATGGAAATTTTTGTGTCGGTGCTGTTGTCACCAAAAATATAGCCTGCAAGTTTCCTGAAACCCGGGCCTGACAGTTCCTTGTAGGATCTTGCGGATGAATAGACCGTAGCCAGGGTGGCAGAAGGGTAGAACCGGACTTCAAATCCGGCTTCACTGTGCACTACCCTGTATTTCTGTTCTTCTGTTTTAGCAAAAGCCATGACACCAATAAATTGAATTATGATTAAAGTTAAAATTGATCTGGTTGATATGTTCGCTGTTTTCATTTTTATATAGGAAAATGTTTACACAACAAGAAACAATAAAACGGATTTATTGTTTAACTTGGGTTTTTACTGATCATAAACAAGCAGGAATCAAAATGATTTTCAAAAAAAGAATGAAGGATGAGATTTCCGGTTTCAATCCCATGCCTCCGGGTGATTATGTTGCTGCCCTGTCGGGAAGCAGCAAGGAGTACAGGACCGGGGATACCGTCATCACAGCCCTCCAGCCATCGACAGTACAGTTCAGGAGACATGAGCTTACCCTCATCATTGGACCTTCAGGATCGGGTAAAACCACTCTGCTGTCCCTTCTGGGATGCGTAATATATCCTACCTCGGGCGACGTGTGGGTATCCGGCAACCTTGTAAACTCACTTAACAGCAATGAGCTGGCAAACCTCAGGCTCAACAATATAGGTTTCGTGTTTCAGAATTTCAATCTCCTTGCACCGCTTACAGCTCTTGAGAACGTGATGCAGCCGCTTCTTCTGATGAAGTATCCTGAAAAAGCAGCAAAACAAAAGGCAACTGAAGCTCTCGACAAAGTAAATATGACTGACAGGATGAAGAGCCTTCCAAAAATGCTGAGCGGCGGCCAGCAGCAGCGGGTTGCCATAGCAAGGGCTCTTGTAACAAATCCTTCACTCATGTTATGCGATGAGCCTACGGCTGCGCTTGATTTCAAGAGCGTTTCGATCGTGATGCACGAGCTCAGGGATCTGGCGGAATCGGGAAAATCGGTTGCGGTCGTTACTCACGACAATCGGCTTAAGCATTTTGCCGACCGGATCATTTATGTTGTTAACGGAATGGTTACCGAAACTCCTCCCGAAGAAGAGTATATAAGCTAATTTAATTTACGATAAATATGAATATCCGACATTTAGTTCATCTGGCACTTATAATCCTTACAGTCGCATGCGGATCAGCCAGTTCCGGGAAGGAGGCTGAGGAGGTATCCGCGCGTAAGGAGCAACCGGTCGTTGGCGGTTCTGATCAGAAGATCAGAATTGTTGCGGGAATAGGTAAAATTGAACCTGAGACCGAATTGCAGCCTCTTTTCAGCGAAAGGGGCGGAATAATCGATACCATTTTCAGGAAAGAGGGCGAATTTGTAAAATCAGGAGATATAATCATGATACTGAACTCCGACATTGAGAAGATTGAGGTTGAAAGGATTAAAAGCCGGATCGGTATCAAGCAGAATCAGTTAAGATTTGACGAAGCTTCAATAGCAGAGACTGAAGCGAGACTGGAAAACAATAAAAAGCTTCTTGAAAGAAGCAGGGAGCTGGCGGCTGCCGGTGCAGAAACAGCGCAGAATATCGATGATCTGGAAACGGAGTATAAAGTACTTGTTGCGGGGCTCGAAAAGAACAGGGCACTGCTGGCAATAACCGAATCGGAGATAAGGGAGCTTGGTGCTGAACTCAGGTCGGCAAATGCAGAGGTCAGCAAAAGGATCCTCAGGGCACCGGCCGACGGCACTCTTCTTGATATCCTTCTGACCAGGGGAAGCGCATTGGGTCAGTACGGAAAGTACGCTGAATTTGCCCCCGAAGGCAGGCTAATTGCAAGATGTGAGGTAGACGAACTGTTTGCCTCAGAAGTTAAGGAGGGCCAGAATGCCGATATAACCTTTGTGGGAAGCTCTGATATTCTTGCAACGGGAAAGGTTATAAAGACCACTCCATACCTGAAGAAGAAATCATTGTTCTCCGAACTTGCCGGAGACAAGGAAGACCGTCGGGTGATGGAAGTGTGGATACTATTGGATAAAGAGTCCGGGTTTCTGTATAATTCACAGGTTGAATGTATAATTAAATTGTGATCTGAAGGGCTATGATAAAAACAGCATTTAAATTTCTTAAATACGACAAGCCCAAAAGCATAGGTGTGGTATTTGCAATTGTTGTAAGCACCTTTCTTATCGGGCAGCAGGTAGGGATACTGAATTTCCTGATGAGCCTGATGGGCGGTATAATCAATAACTCAGATCTGGAAAAAGCGCAGATCCTTGTGGTTGATAAAATCACGATAAACGCCAATGAACTCGGACAGTTGGATGAGCGCCTGGTGAGGGAGTTAAGAAGCATTGATGGCGTTGAGAGGACATATCCCCTGGTTCTTTCTTCTGCCAATGCAACTTTTGAAACGGGGAAAAGTGTGCCTGTGTTGCTTATAGGAAGTGAAGCACCTCATTTTGTTGGTGGCCCGACAAAAAACAAGATCTTTAAAGGAACGCTCGATGACCTGATAAATGATTTTGCCGTTTCAGCCGAGTTCTTTGATTCAAAAACCTTTGACCATCCCACTGATGTGGGCACCCAGCTTGAAATCAACGGGAAACGTGCTTTCATCAGGGTTCAGACAAAAGATGCACGTGGATTCGGAGGATCATACCTGTTCACCACACTCGAGAGGGCAAGATATTACGGTAACTTCCCCGAAAACAAGGTGAGTGCAATAGCGGTAAGTGTAAAAAAAGGATATGCAATAAACACCGTCAGGGACAAAATCAACAGGAGCTTTGAAAAGGTGCGGGCATGGAAAAGCGAGGACCTGCGGGCATCGACCGTAAAATTCATAGTGGCAAGTTCGAATATCGGCACAAGCATAGGATCGCTGGTTGTATTCGCAATCATAAGCGGCTTCTTCATCATCGGATTGACATTGTATTCCTCGGCAATTGACAGGATAAGGGATTACGGTACTCTTAAGGCTATTGGCGCCACCAATAGTTACATAACCAAACTTATTCTGATTCAATCGTTCATGTTTGCATTTCTGGGTTTTGTGATAGCACTCTTCCTGCTTTTTGGTTTCCGCCAGGGAGTATCAAAAGCCGGTCTTATATTTACAATATCCCCGGTTGTGCTTGGAGGATTATTCCTGATAACACTGCTGATTTCTGTGGGAAGCTCATTTTTCTTCTCCATCCGGACCCTGAATAAGGTTGAACCTGCATCAGTATTCAGGGGCTGATGAAATGAACATTTATGAAATCCAAAAAAATCATGCAGAACCAAAAAGTATGTCATCAATTTTCCGGGAAACAGAATGATGCTGGATCAAAAGTCCTTCGGGTACCTTTGTGCTACCCTTTGAGTGCCTTGGTGGTTAAACATATGCCATTAAACCACAAAGGATCACAAAGGCAGGCACTAAGGCCACTAAGGATAAAATTGCAATTAAGACACTTTTGATACAGCCTCAGAATGAAAGACAAAATTAAAAATGACAAGTATGAAACTTTTATTAACAGCACCAGTCATCCTGATCCTTCTGATTCTGAAGGCAGAGGCGCAGATGAACTCCCTGCCCTCCACCCTGTCGTATGATCAGGCACTTAATATCTCTCTTGAAAACAACCCGGAAAACAGGATCCGGGATCTCAATTACACCATATCACAGGAGCAGCTTTCAGAATCGAAGCTTAAGAGAGCCCCTCAGATATATGGCAGGTATGATATCCAGCGCAATCTTGTAATTCCGACAACACTCGTTCCACTTGGAGAATTCATCCCCGGCAGCACTTCCGAAGAGCTTACTCCTATCAAATTCGGGACTAACTGGTATTCAGGAGCAGGTATCTACGGTTCCGTGAAGATATTTGATCCTTCGGTAGGCGGAGAGATTAAAGAAAGAAAGGCTCTTCTTGAGTTATCGGATGTTGACAGGCAGATAAGGAAAATCGACCTGGTTACTGAGACCGGTAAAGCTTATATAAACAGCATTCTTGCCCTGGAACAATTGAAATTTGCGGTTGAGGACACCCTAAATGGAAGGATCCGGTTCGACGAAACAAGGCTGAAGCATGAAAAAGGCTTGCTGAAACTCACCGATCTCAATCAGTCGAGGCTTGATTTGAATATTACTGCCAGCCGGTATTCGGAATCCGAAAAGATCTTTTCTGAATCGCTGAAGACATTGCTTTTCTGGATGGGCTTCAGTCAGGAGGCCGGAACGGATTTCATTCTTACCGATACCCTTGACCTGCTGATTGAAAAACTCGGTTCCGGGGAAGAAAGCAGCTATAGATTTGAAAACTCCCTCACGCATAAAAGAAACCAGGTGCAGGATCAGATCAACAGGATCAGACTAAAAAATACTAAGTCGGGATTCCTGCCCGTGGTCTCGCTGAATGGCTATTACTCGGGCGATTATTATCAAAACCAGTTACACATAAGCGATGGAAGGTACTGGTTCGGCAACAGCAGCGTCAATCTGTCGGTCAGGATACCCCTTACCGAGGGCATAGACCGCACAAAAAAAATATCGCAGTATAAGTACCAGATAGAAGCCGATGAAGCCTCCTTCGCATCAGAACTGAACCAGAAAAGCCTTGAGATCCGGAAAGCTATCGATAACCTTGCTTTTTTCAGAAAGGAGACCGTAAGGAAGAAAGAGAACATTGAGCTTACCCGGACAAATTATCAAACCGCTTTTGCACTGTTCCAAAGCGGACGTCTTCTTCCATCGGAATTGTCGGAAGCCGACCTGTCATACAAAAAGGCCAGGGTGGATTATCTCAATACAGTTTACAACTGCCTGAACGCATTGCTGGATCTGAGAAGGATCAGGGAATCATGAAAAAAATGATATGGATAAACATATTGGCACTAATATTTGTTAATGAGCTGACACAACATAATCAACATAATAAACATAATCAATAATGATAAAAAAAACCTTTACACTGCTTTTTCCCCTGATTTTACTGTTCTTACTGAAGGTTGAACCCATAAAAGCCCAGGCAGCAATTGATCTGGAATCGGG
>CAZTDW010000104.1:8727-13523 GCA_964611835.1 uncultured Rikenellaceae bacterium
CAATGACGTAAGGATACCCGGTGACCAGGGGACTTTCTTTTCCCTTAAAGATGATTTAATCCCTGATCCAAAGATATTTGTAAGGCTAAGAGTCAATTACACAATTAAATCGAGGCATACAATCTCATTGTTATATGCATCTTTAAAAACCATATCGGAAGGAAGCATTCCCGGGCCTGTCACATTTGAAGGCGTTGTCTTTCCTGAAAATACCGAACTGACAGGGAACTATAAATTCAATTCATACAGGTTGACGTACCGTTATAAGATCGTTCAGAGACCAAAGTTTGAATTCGGGGTTGGATTTACAGCAAAGATCAGGGATGCGTACATTGAACTGAAGTCGTCAGATCTGGTTTCAGTGAAAACGAATGTTGGCTTCGTTCCCATAATCAATTTCAGGCTTATGTGGCAGCCGGGAGATGCATTCGGTATCCTGTTTGAGGGTGATGCACTTGCCGCACCGCAAGGAAGGGCTGAAGATGTGATTGCCGCCGCAACATACAAGATCAGTGACAAACTTACTCTGAAGGCGGGTTACCGGCTGCTTGAAGGCGGAGCTGACAACGATGAGGTATATAGCTTTGCCATGTTTCATTATGCCACGGCAGGGCTTATATTTACCTTTGGAAAATAATTTGTGACCACCACACTAATGCCGGCAGACTATGAAACCTTTAAAAGTAGGTGATAAGATACCACTGTTTTCGCTTCCCGACCAGGATGGCAAAATGTTCCATATTGCCGATCACATTGGCAGGAGAAAGCTTGTGATTTTTTTTTATCCGAAAGACGGGAGTCTGAATTGCACAAGGGAAGCCTGTTATTTCCGCGACCTCACAGATGTATTTGAGGAAGCCGGGGCACTGGTTTTGGGAATCAGCGGCCAGTCGGTTCAAAGCCACAGGGATTTCCATGAAAAGAACAGGCTTACATACACCATTCTCAGCGATACAAATAATGAAGTAAGAAAGCTGTTTGGAGTCCCGTCAAAGGCATTTGGCCTTATACCTGGAAGAGTGACTTATGTCACCGACATTGAAGGGAAAGTAGTATTTATTTTTAATTCACAAACAGATACTCAGCGGCATGCCGATGAAGCCCTTAAGATTGTCCTTATTCTGAAGAAGAGTGGTCAGGGATAGCGGAAATGTCGCTGACAGGTATAAATTCGATCGGAATATTAAAAGCTGATGCAATATACTCTCCTCTTTCAAGGATATCGTCATCATCTTCTTCATAGTACCAGCGGATCACGAATTTCTTCATGTTAAGCATAACCACCGATATTTTTCTGATTATCGAAACAAGTATCGTTGTGCTTGAACTGTTAAGGTACTCAAATGAAATTATGACATAGGTTGTTTCAGCCGGATTAAGGATATAATTCTCGATCCATGTCATTATCCGATCTGCAACTTCACTTTTTGTTTCATTAAGACCTCGGCCTGTAATCCTGATAATTCCTTCAGGATACAGCCGGTATTCCGGTGTATTGTTTGCCGGAGGAATATGAAGTGCTTTGATTGCCAATACTATAAATAAAAAATCTGGTCTTTCCCTTAATTAGAAACGTATCTGTTGTTAAAATCTTGCAATGAATTCAAAAATTTAAATAATTCAATACCTTTGATATAACCGGAAAAAATATCTCAAATCATAATTTAAACAAGTCAAAATGAAAAAGGAAAAACCTGGATTGAAGAGTGTAATGGTGAGGATTTCAGCAGCACTTTTTTTGATCAATCTTATTTTCCCGCTGCATCTGAATGCTCAGGTCAGGATCTATGTGAATACTGATCTGGAAGGTATCAGCGGTGTTTTCAAGTTTTCACAGACAAGGGAGAAGGACACTCCACTGAATATCCAGTCCTGTGAGTTTTTCATGGCTGACCTGGCTGCGGTCATTCACGGTCTGAGGGATGGAGGGGCCACCGAGGTTATAGTGCTTGACGGTCACGGGACCCAGGCTGTACTGCCTCATCTTATGGATCCCGGGGCAAAATACATAACCGGTGTGCCAAGGCCCGGTCCGGGAAACCTGTCAGGCCTTGACAGCTCTTTCGCCGGGATGGTCCTGCTGGGTTTCCATGCAATGATGGGTACTCCTGACGGTGTTCTGAATCATACTCAGAGCTCCAGGTCTGAGAACCGTTACTGGTACAATGGCGTCGAGTCGGGAGAGATTGCCCAGAGCGCTGCAATTGCCGGTTATTATGGGATCCCCGTTATTATGGTGACAGGCGATGAAGCCACATGCAGGGAGGCACACAAATTCCTGGGCAACAACCTTGTAACTGTTTCGACTAAAAAGGGATTGTCGAGGGAAGCAGCGATGCTGTATCCTTTCGAGGAGACCCACAAAGCCCTGTATGAAGGTGCAAAGAAAGCAATGGGCGTTATTAAATCATGCAAACCATATGTTTTAAGCTCTCCCATAAAAGTCAAAATGCAATACCTCAACCTCGACAAGAATCTGCCCAAACCAGAGCTTATTACAGTCGAAGGGACCGCAAAAGACGGGAAGAATATACTGCAGATAGACAAATGAGAATTCATATTTACGTAATTAATTACGTAATGTTTACGTAATTAGTTACGTAATTAAATAATCAATCTGAAACCATCGAAATGAATAATTCAATTAGAAAATTAAAAGAAAATTGGGCTGGTCTTATGCGCCCGGTGATGTCACTGGTCGTTTTCATGTTCCTTATTCTGAATTCACGGGGGCAGAACATTGACGATCTGAAGCTGAAGGATTACCGTCCGGTATCGATCTATAAAGTGCCCGTGACCAATGTTCAGAAAGCAAAATACCCTGCCATCGACATGCACACACATGTTTACGGACGGACTGACGAAGCCATCGAGAGGTGGGTCAAAGCGATGGATGAATGCGGCATTGAAAAAGCAATAGTATTTACCGGGGCGTCCGGGCACAGGTTTGACACTATTGCTAAAAGATACGCGAAATATGGAAACCGGTTTGAATTGTGGTGCGGTTTCGATTATACGGGTTATGATAAGCCCGGATATGGGCCCGAGGCTGTAAAAGAGCTTGAAAGATGCTTTAAGAACGGAGCAAAGGGTGTGGGAGAAGTAATGTTCAAGGGAAAGGGAGTTCCTCCCTCCTCTCCCAACAGAACTATCATGCTGCCGGATGACCCGCGACTTGATCCTTTGTTTGAAAAATGCGCCGAGCTTAAACTGCCGGTTAACCTCCATATTTCGGAGGATAAATGGATGTACGAAAAGATGGACTCGACCAACGACGGTCTCATAAATGCATCGAAATGGGAAGTCAAAATGGAGAATGGGGCAAAGACGCATGAAGAAATGCTGGAAAGACTTGAAAACACCCTTAAAAAACATCCCCGTACAGTTTTTGTTGCTGCCCATCTGGCAAATTGCTGCGCGGATCTTTCCGTGCTCGGCAGCTATTTCGATAAATATCCGAACCTTTATGCCGATATCTCTGCCCGCTTCGGAGAGATAGCCCCTATCCCGAAATTCGTTCACGACTTTATCGAGAAATACAATGACAGGATCGTTTACGGGACGGATATGACCTTTAACAACAGAATGTTCAGGGTGACGTTCAGGATCCTCGAAACTTCAGATGAACATTTTTATGAAACCGATATGTTCGGTTATCACTGGCCATTGTACGGTCTGGGCCTCAGTGACAATACTCTAAGAAATGTGTACCGGAACAACGCATTGAAAATACTGAGTTACCGGGGGGATAATAAATAGTCAGGAAGTATATGATCTGTTGATGACTTCATCTTCAGTTATTTATTTGACAATGGGGGCGGTTTTCGGCCTTACGGCAGGAATATCTCCCGGCCCTTTACTGACTCTTGTAATAACCGAAACCCTCAGGCATAACAGGAAAGAAGGGATAAAAATCGCTCTTGCGCCGCTCATAACAGATCTGCCCATAATCCTGGTCACTTATCTGGTCTTCTCCAGGATCTCGCATTTCTCCATAGCCATGGCGGTGATCTCGTTTCTTGGAGGCATTTATTTCTCATTTCTGGCATTCGAGACTATCAGGACCAGAGGGCTTGAAAGTGAACTGAAAGAGCATAAAACTGATTCGCTCAGGAAAGGTGTTGCCGCAAATTTCCTTAATCCTAATCCATATATGTTCTGGCTTACAGCCGGCATTCCGACTGCTTTCAGGGCATACGAATCGGGCCTGCTTACGGTCATACTGTATTTTTTTCTTTTCTATCTGCTTCTTACAGGTTCAAAGATCGGTGTGGCATTTCTGGTTGAAAGGTCGAAGAGTTTTCTGAAAAACAGGTCATACTGGATCACAATGCAGATCCTCGGAGTTATCCTGCTGGGATTTGCATTATACTTTTTTTACGAAGGGATCATGGCTTTGAAAATCCGGTCCGGCTGACAGGGTAATCCTGACTGATCAGGAATGCTTACGGAATAAAGTTCGTTGAACCTGGTGTCGGAAATTCTATTGTAATAAATTAGTCATAAAGACAATTTTCCCATCCAGCGCTTTTCCACCTTTTTAAGCTTTTCAATCTGACTGCCGGAAAGGTACACCCTGTCATTATTTTTTAATATTTCCTGACTTGTGACGCTTTGTAAAATTAATGCGGTTTCATATTCTACTACACTGAAATTTAATGATAAAAAACTCTAGCAATTGATTTTTACCGCAATAACGCCTGTTTTTGCTTTATGCTAAGTATCAGAAAGGTTCACACTCAGACAAGTTGATTCCTTAACTCTTTGCCAGTCTCTCCCAGTGATACTTTAACCCT
>CAZTDW010000105.1:0-13498 GCA_964611835.1 uncultured Rikenellaceae bacterium
AAATATGGAAAAAGAGTATTTTGCCCATGAGACAGCCGTGATCGATGAAGGCTGCCAGATAGGCAAAGGGACAAAGATCTGGCATTTCAGTCACATAATGTCAGGATCCGAAATAGGTGAAAACTGCAATATCGGGCAGAATGTGGTAATTTCTCCGGGTGTAAAGCTCGGGAGAAATGTTAAGGTTCAGAACAATATTTCTGTTTATACCGGGGTTATTTGTGAAGATGATGTGTTTCTCGGGCCGTCTATGGTTTTCACAAACATAGTCAATCCCAGAAGTACAGTTGTCAGAAAGGATCAGTACGTTCAGACAATTGTCGAAAAGGGAGCAACAATAGGGGCAAATTCTACCATTATCTGCGGGAACAGAATTGGAAGGTTTGCCTTTATAGGAGCCGGTGCCGTTGTTACCAGGGATGTAAAACCTTATGCTCTTGTTGTAGGCAATCCCGCAAAGCAAAAAGGCTGGATGAGTGAATACGGGCACAGGCTTGATTTCGATGATACAGGGGCTGCAGTCTGCCCTGAAAGCGGTGAAAAATACATCTTAAGAGAAGACGTTGTAGTAAAAATAAATACTAAATAAACTCTCCTGCGGGAATAAATAACTAATGGAAACAACTCCGAAAAATTTTGGACTGATAGGTGTGGCCGGATATATTGCTGTACGTCATCTGAAGGCTATCAAAGATACAGGGAACAACCTTCTGGCCAGTCTTGACAAGTTTGACTGTGTCGGGCTTCTTGACGGATTCTTTCCGCAGAGTGATTTTTTTGTAGAATTTGAGAGGTTTGACAGGCATATAGACAAGCTGAAAAGGACAGGCACAAAGATTGATTATGTAAGTATCTGTTCTCCAAATTATCTGCATGATTCGCATATCCGTTTTGCTCTCCGCCACCAGGCAATTGCAATATGTGAAAAGCCTGTTGTTCTGAATCCCTGGAATATTGATGCCCTCCAGGAAATTGAAAAAGAGACCGGCCGAAAGATCTACACGGTTTTGCAGTTACGTCTGCACCCCAAAATATTAGAGCTGAGGGAAAAGATCTTAAATGGTCCAAAGGACAAGGTATATGATGTCGATCTGTCATACATAACAAGCCGGGGCAACTGGTACCATATTTCATGGAAAGGAGATGTACAGAAGTCCGGTGGGGTTGCCACAAACATCGGTATTCATTTTTTTGATATGCTCAGCTGGATTTTTGGGGATACAACCAGGATAATCGTTCATGTATCTGAACCCAATAAGGCGGCAGGTTTTCTTGAGCTGGAGAATGCCCGGATAAGATGGTTCCTGAGTATCGACTCCAACGATTTGCCTGCGGAAGCAAAAAAATCAGGTAAGAGGACCTACAGATCCATCACGGTTGAAGGTGAAGAAATTGAGTTCAGCGAAGGATTCGGTGATCTGCATACCCAAACCTACAGAGAAATACTTGATGGCAGGGGCTTCGGACTGAATGAATCGCGCCAGTCGATAATAACAGCTTTTACAATACGTAACTCAAAACCCGTCGGCCTTGTCGGGGAATACCATCCGTTACTGAAACCAAATAATCTGTAATATGTACAACAAGCTATCAAATACAAATTATATGCAGCTTAGATGAAAGAAAAAATTCTTGTTACCGGAGGGACCGGATACATCGGGTCCCATACTGTCGTCGAACTTATAAATGAAGGATTCGGGGTAGTCATAGTTGACAATCTGTACAACTCCGAAGCTGAAGTGATCGACAGAATTGCACAGATAACAGGCATAAAACCGCAACTCGAAGTTTTTGACCTTTGCGAAAGGGGAAAACTGGACTCATTTTTCGGGAAATACGGAAATATTGCGGCAGTTATCCATTTTGCGGCATATAAGGCTGTGGGCGAATCGGTGAAAAAACCGTTGGATTATTACAGGAATAACCTGCTATCTCTAGTCAATATTCTTGACCTGATGAGGCAATACGATATACCTGATTTTGTCTTCTCTTCATCCTGCACCGTTTACGGACAGCCGGAAAAGCTTCCCGTAACTGAGGATGCACCTATGCAGCCCGCAGTTTCTCCCTATGGAAACACAAAACAGATATGTGAGGAGATCATAAAAGACACTGTGGCCGCCGGCGAAGGTATTAATGCCATAGCACTGAGATACTTCAACCCGATCGGTGCCCATCCTTCAGCTCTGATAGGTGAGCTGCCGAGAGGAGTGCCCGAAAACCTGGTGCCATACATAACACAGACTGCCTATGGTTTGAGGGATGAGCTAAGGGTTTTCGGCGATGATTATGACACACCTGACGGATCATGCATCCGCGACTACCTTCATGTTGTAGACCTGGCCAAAGCACATGTAACAGCTGTGAGACGACTGATTGAAAAAAAGAACAAGTCTGATTATGAGGTTTTCAATCTTGGAACCGGCAAGGGAGTATCTGTATTTGAAGCAATAAATTCCTTTGAAAAAGTCACGGGTGTTAAGGTGAAATATAAAGTTACCGGACGAAGACCCGGTGATATTGTAAAAATATGGGCTGATCCTTCATACGCCAACAGGGAACTGGGATGGAAAACCTTGAGCTCCCTTGATGAATCCATGAGGACTGCCTGGGAATGGGAAAAATATATAAGAAACAGGAATAAATGATGAAAATGGAAAAGAGCATTCTGATCACCGGAGGCGCAGGCTTTATAGGTTCACACGTGGTAAGAAGATTCGTAACAAATTATCCGAATTACAGGATCGTCAATGCTGATAAGCTTACCTATGCAGGGAATCTCGATAATCTTGCGGATATTGAGAAAAGCGGGAACTACTTTTTTGAAAAGGTTGATATAGTAGATAAGAAGGCAGTGGCAGCCCTGTTTGAAAAATATGGGTTTGACGGGATCGTTCACCTTGCAGCCGAATCTCACGTTGACAGATCAATAACTTCACCCGATGAATTTGTACATACCAACATCGTCGGAACAGTGAATCTTCTTAATGGAGCAATGGCGGGATGGAAGAATGACTTTTCAGGAAAACTGTTCTATCATATCTCTACCGATGAGGTATACGGTTCCCTGGGAAAAGAGGGTTTGTTTACTGAAGCGACCCCCTATGATCCCAAAAGCCCTTATTCAGCCTCCAAGGCAAGTTCGGATCATCTTGTAAGAGCATACGGGCATACCTTTGGGATTCCTGTGGTAATTTCCAATTGTTCCAATAATTATGGGCCAAACCAGTTCCCTGAGAAACTTATACCACTGGCTATCAACAATATCAAAAATAACAAACCGGTTCCCGTTTATGGAAAGGGGGAGAATATACGCGACTGGCTTTATGTTGAAGATCATGCCGCCGCAATAGACATTATTTTTCACAGGGGCAAGCCAGGAGAGACATACAATATAGGCGGGAATAATGAATGGAAGAATATTGACCTGATCAGGCTCCTCTGCAGGATCATGGACAAAAAGCTGGGAAGACCTGAAGGAACATCGGAAAAGCTTATAACTTATGTCAAAGACAGGCCCGGTCACGATCTCAGGTATGCCATCGACTCATCTAAACTGCAGGGCGAACTTGGGTGGTCGCCGATACCTGAGTTTTCAGCAGGGCTTGAGAAGACCGTTGAATGGTACCTTTCCAATACCCAGTGGCTTGAAAGGGTGCTGTCGGGTGATTATGAAAAGTATTATGACCGCATGTATTCGGGCAGATAGCCTTAACTAGCTGCTTATCTGCCTCAGGCGTTCAATCAGTTTATCGCCAAGGGAACTTTTTTGCTTAATATGCTCCTGTATTGCTGCTACCACGCTGTTTGAATCAAAGTCACCACGTACCTGTTCAAAATCAAGTTTCCTGATCTCCTCGCCGCCGTCAATTCCAAAACCTGTCATTGAAGAAAGAGTAAATTCCTTCCTGGCATCTTCATAGAGCAGCTTGTCGAGAGCGATGACACTTTTTTTCCATCGTTCCACAAGCCTTATGACATCTTCTGAGGTGAATGAGGTGACAGGTTTGCCTTCCTCCTCTTCAATGCGTTCGCATGCCCAGGTCCATTCCCAGTCGTAATAGGATTCATGCATTAACCTGAAACCCTCAGCAACAGACTCAATTGAATTTATTTTACCCGATTCTATATCATCGAGCAGACGTGAAACAGCTTGTTTTGGAGCTATCAGTCCCGCCAGATCGACCCATTCTCCCTTGCCGGTTTCGTGATCGGGTGAGAGTCGTTTCCGAAGTTCTTCATTCGATTTTATTTCAACTGATTCAAGCCTGTTGATTATGGAGTTGCCCAGGAATTTGTTTATCCCGGTCTGATATAATTCTATTCCCCTTTCAAGAGAGGCACCCTTGATCATCATGTTGTCATAACTGTATGATGCCGAGACTGAACCGGAAACGGATCTGAGCCTCTTCAGAAGGTCTCGTCCTTCTATCATTTTTCTGATGGTATAAGGGCTGAGCAGGTTGAAATTAACCTGATCGAGTTTTTCAGGATCCTTTCTTTTATCGCGGACCGGCCATTTCTGGGCATCCCTGATGGTTCCCACGCTGCGGAGGTTGATACCGGGGACAAGGATGCTTTCATCATTGCTTTCTATAAGGTATGAAAATGGGAGTGATGAGGTATCCATGTTCTTGTAATGTCTCCCCATCACAAGGGTGTAGGGTCCTATACGTGCCGGCCAAAGGACATATGAATCGCTGGTTGTCTTTGAGCCGCGTTCCATTATTCCCTGGTGTATCGGCCCGAGCTTATACATGTGGTTACTCTGGTTCGAGCCGCTTCCCGCATTCATGAAGGAGAAAATCCCTGCGATCAGAAGAGTTGACTTATGGTGTGTAACAGTATATGGGCCAGCAAATATTGAGCATGCTTCACCATGATACCCGCCGCAGTTGGCAAAGAACAATGAATTCTCCGCTGAATAATGTTTTCCGAGCACACACCCCTGTCCTATAAAGCATTTGTCAATAAGAGTCGATTCGGTCACTATCGATCCGGAGCAGATTATAAAATGCTCCATGATAACTCCCGGACCTATAAAAACCGGATCCTCCCTGCAACTGTTTACGGATCCTTCGCGGAGGCTTATAACGCCTTCAATATGGCTGTATGGTCCGATCTTTACATTAGTTATATTCTGGCAATTAACCATTCTGGAACCATAGCCGATATATCCGGTATCTGAACTCACCGACTGTGAGTACCCGGAAACCATCTCTTCAATTTTTTCGACCGCTTTTATCCGATGCCTGTAAAGTGCAATAATATATGCTTCATGGGCAGAAAGCCTGTCCCATATTTTTACCGACCGACCGCCGGTTTCATTTAACACCGCCACTTCAGTACCGTTTCCGAATGATGATATCCCCTCAGTATTCAGCCTGCCGCAGTTCCTTATTATTACTTTTTCATCAATCCGGTAGTTAGCAATATAATCACCGATATTATTAATCAGTGAATCAGATCCGATTGTACAGTTATGTATGGTTGCATTATAAATACCGGACTTGTAGGTTATGCCCGCCTCATCGGTACATGTTTCACTGAAGGTCCCAAGCTTGTTTTCACCTGAAAAAGTAACATTGACGCATCTGGAAGGATCAAACCCTTCCTTAACCATTGTTTTTGTCCAGTCGCTGCACACACAGCCATTGGCTTTCAGCCTGTCTGTCTCTGCATTGGAGAGATTCCTGTAACCTTCACCGAGACTCATTTTTTCTGATTTTTAAAATATTATTCAACAGTCACCGACTTTGCCAGGTTTCTTGGCTGGTCCACATTACATCCCCTGAGGACAGCAATGTGATATGACAGAAGCTGCAGGGGTATAACTGCAAGAAGTCCTGAAAATGACGGGAGGGTTTGGGGCACTTCAAGTACAAAGTCAGCCATTCGCCTGATAATTTCATCGCCTTCCGTGACGATAGCGATGACCTGCCCCTTCCTAGCCTTTATTTCCTGAATATTACTGATTATTTTTTCGTATGTGTCATCCTTTGTGGCTACCACAACCACCGGCATGTTTTCGTCAATAAGGGCAATCGGTCCGTGTTTCATTTCTGCCGCCGGGTAGCCCTCGGCATGTATATATGATATTTCCTTCAGCTTTAATGCTCCTTCCAGAGCCACAGGGAACAGGTATCCTCTTCCCAGGTAAAGGGCATTAAGGGTTTTCTTCAGATTTTGAGCCAGTTCAAGAGCCTGGTCATTGACTTTTAATGCTTTCTCGATTTTTGAGGGTATGGAGACCAGTTCGGCGATCAGTTCCCTGTAGGTCTCAACGGAAATGACACCTTTAAGGTAGCCAATCTCGAAAGCCATCATGGCAAGCACTGTGACCTGGGTTGTAAAAGCTTTTGTGGAAGCTACTCCTATCTCAGGACCTGCGTGAGTATAGACTCCCGCATCGGTCTCGCGGGGAATACTTGATCCTACAACATTACAGATGCCAAGTACCTTTGCTCCCCTCTCCCTGGCAATTTTGACTGCGGCAAGAGTATCGGCAGTTTCTCCGCTCTGACTGATTGCAATAACTATATCACCCCTTTTTATTATGGGGTTGCGATATCTGAATTCGGATGCATATTCAACCTCAACCGGGATCCTTGTGAACTCTTCAAAAATATACTCACCAAGTAATCCTGCATGCCATGAGGTTCCGCAACCGACTATAATTATCTTTTCAGCCTGTGATATCGTCTCAAGAATATTATGAAGGCCCCCAAGCATTATCCCGGATAGGTCAGGGAGTACTCTTCCCCTGAATGTATCGTGGATAGCTCTTGGCTGTTCAAAAATCTCCTTAAGCATAAAATGTGGATATCCCTCCTTGTCTATCTCTCCGATTTTAAGATCTACTTCTTTGACTTCCGGTTCCACCCTGCCCGGCCGTATTGTTTTAAGTACAAGTTCATCCTTCTTTATTATTGCAATATCATCATCTTTAAGGTAAATGACACGCTGGGTGTACTCAACTATCGGAGTTGCATCGGAAGCAACGAAATTTTCTCCCTCTCCCACTCCTATTACAAGCGGGCTTCCTTTTCTGGCAGCAAAAAGCCTGTCGTTCTCCCGGGCACAGATAATTACCAGTCCGTAGGCGCCTTCCACCCTGTTCAGAGCCATGGTAATTGCCTGTTCTGCAGTAAGGTCTCCTTCAAGATAAAGATGCTCTATAAGATTGGCCAGCACCTCGGTATCCGTCTGGCTTGAGAAATTTACGCCTCTTCCCTGCAAATGGCGCTTTATGAGGGCATAGTTCTCAATGATCCCGTTATGGACAACAATAAAATTCCCCTTGTATGAAATCTGAGGATGTGCATTAAGCTCATTGGGTTCGCCATGAGTGGCCCATCTTGTATGCCCCATGCCCATGGTTCCGTTGAAATCGGATCCATTAAGCATTGCTTCCAGATCATTAACCCGGCCTTTGCATTTGAAAATTTTGGTTTCACCATTGGCAATTGCCATACCTGCCGAATCATATCCGCGGTATTCCAGACGCCGGAGGCCGCTTATTATTATCTCGCGTGCAGGCTTCGATCCTATATAACCAACAATTCCACACATAGATGTTCAATTTAAAAGAAGGAACATAACAGGATAACCCGGTGCAGATCAGGCCTGACCTAAATCTGGTCACTCCGGACTTATTCCTCTAAATATTAATGAATAGTGAACAGGAAATTATGAAAGTTATTGTGAAAGAAGGCCAGTATTTAAGGCAACCTGGCAGGATCAGGAAAGTATTTTATCGTAAAAATCATTGTAGGCATCGATGTAGGTCGACTCATCATGATAACCCAATACCGGTTTATTTAAAGCCTGAATATGCCTGTTCAACTCAGCATTGATCCCCTCGCTTCCTATAATTATTGCATCTGAGTACTTTATAGCCAGTTTGGAAACGTTAATGAAATCAGGATTTTTAACCAGTTTAAGGTTCTCCCCGTCAATACCGTCATATCTTAGCTTGTCGGCGAATGAAGGCCTGAAAGGACTTTTAAATTCATTATCGTAAACAGAGTAAACAATCTTATAATTATGGAAAAGAGGGTCATCATTGTAAATGCTTCTCAGATACACCGGCACAAGCGATGCCATCCATCCATGGCAGTGTACGATGTCGGGAGCCCAGCGCAGCTTCTTGACAGTTTCTATCACACCCCTGGCAAAAAAAAGAGCCCTTTCATCATTATCTTCAAATTCCCTTCCCGAGGAATCGGAAACAGTATGCTTGCGCTGGAAATAATCGTCATTGTCGATAAAATAAACCTGCATCCTTGCAGACTGAATGGAGGCTACTTTAATTATAAGCGGATGATCGGTATCATCGATAATAAGGTTCATCCCCGACAGCCTGATTACCTCATGAAGCTGGTTTCTGCGCTCATTAATGCTTCCATACCTTGGCATAAAGGTACGGATCTCCTTACCTTTTTCCTGAATACCCTGTGGAAGATACCTTCCTATCTTTGATAATTTTGTTTCAGCCAAGTATGGAGTGATCTCCTGTGAAATGAATAATACCTTCTTGCTTTCCATTTACCTGCCTCGATATACCATATCGTACCCAAGCTGCAAAGATACTAATAAAAATTGACAAATTTATCAACACCTGAACTCTCCTTATATGTACCAATTTCCTTTTAATAATGTTAAAAGAGGGAGAATTTTATCATTTTTAGCGTAGGTTTGCATTAAATTTTCTTTTATGAAGGTAACAGGAACGGTTACAGAACTGCAAAAATCAATAGTAACAAGCTCTCTTTCGCCGGTAGGATTCGTACCCACGATGGGAGCTCTTCATCACGGACATATGTCACTGGTAGACAGAGCTATGGCTGAGACTCCGATTATCGTTGTAAGCATTTATGTCAATCCGACACAGTTCAACGACAAGAAAGATCTTAAAAATTATCCCAGGACTCTGAAGGATGACCTTGATCTTCTTGAAAAGCATCTCAGAAAGGATGATATTATCTTTACTCCCGACGACCATGAGATCTATCCTGAAAAAGATACCCGCATATTCACTTTCGGCAATCTTGACAATGTGATGGAAGCCCTGCACAGGCCGGGTCATTTCAATGGTGTCGCACAGGTCGTCAGCAAACTCTTTGATATTGTCAGGCCTGACATAGCTTACTTCGGCGAAAAAGATTTTCAGCAACTTGCAGTCATCAGGGAGCTGGTGAAGCAGACCGGCAACAGGGTCAGGATTGTGGGATGCCCGATAATAAGGGAACCTGACGGACTGGCGATGAGCAGCAGAAATCGTCTGCTTGAACCGGAAATAAGAAAAAACGCCGGGACAATTTACAAGGCAATTTCGGCCGCATCGGAAATGTTCAGGAAAAAAGGGATAGAAGCAATCAAAAAAGACGTCAGGAGAATGATTGAAAAGAATGCGGGATTCAAAGTGGAATATTTTGAAATTGTCGACGATACTGAACTAATCCCGGTCAGGATTAAATCGGATATAAGGGAGGGAACCCGGTATTTCGGCTGCGTAGCTGTGAAGGCAGGGAAGATCAGATTAATTGATAATGTTGAAATTCAATTGTAATCTTTAAAAGATGTTTAAATTTGCGCCGTAATAATTGTTTCAAAATAAAATGCTCATAGAGGTACTGAAATCCAAAATACATAAAGTAACTGTAACAGATGCAAATCTCCATTATATAGGAAGCGTGACCATTGACGAAGATCTTATGGATGCTTCCGGAATTATTGAAAATGAAAAGGTTCAGGTTCTTAATATCAATAATGGTGAACGCATCGAAACTTATGTAATCAGAGGAGAAAGGGGATCGGGTAAGATCTGCCTTAATGGTCCTGCGGCCAGAAAAGTGGTAGTGGGCGACGTGATAATCATAATGTCGTATGCATTAATGGAACTCAATGAGGCAAAATCTTTCAGCCCGAAAGTCATTTTCCCGGACACCAAAACCAATAAACTGATCTGAATTGAGAAAAACCTTAATTCAAACCATCAAATTTCTGTTATTTCTTGTTATCGGAATAATTCTTTTATGGCTGGCATTCCGCAATGTTGAAACACGTAAGCTGATTGCCGGTCTGAAGGATGCCGATTACAAATGGGTGATTCTTTCTCTGATCTTCGGCTTTTTGGCATATCTGAGCAGGTCAAGAAGATGGATTCTGCTGATACGTCCTCTTGGCTACAAACCTACTTTTAAGAACAGTTTCCTGTCCCTGATGACAGGTTATCTGGCAAATCTGGCATTACCACGTCTGGGCGAAATTACAAGGTGTGTTGCCCTGGGCAAAAAAGAAAAGATACCTGTTGACCAGCTTTTCGGAACAGTAGTGATTGAACGGACAATCGATCTTATCTCATTGCTTTCCATAATGTTTGTCCTTATAATGCAAAGAGGAGAGCAGATAAATCAGTTCCTTAAGGTAAGTATTCTGGACCCGTTGCAGGAAAAGGTATTTTCGATGTTCGGATTAACCTGGGCGGTATGGTTGATTTTGTTTCTGATCCTGATCATCGGTCTGTATCTGATGGTAAGATTCAGGCACAAATTGCGCAGAATCAGGTTTTTTGCCAAAATCATCGATATAGTCAAAGGTTTCGTTAACGGATTAAAGACCATAACAAATCTTAAGAACAAATGGGAATTTCTTTTTCACACTGTATTCATCTGGTTCAATTATACCCTGATGACATGGGTTGTGGTTTATGCAGTTGACTCCACTTCCCACCTGACTTTCGGTGACAGTATCTTCCTGCTTGTAATAGGGGGGCTGGCAATGTCGGCACCAGTACAAAGCGGTCTAGGGGCATTTCATTATATAATCTCAAGAGGACTGGCATTCGTTGAAGGCGTAAAAATTGAAGACGGACTGGTTTATGCATTTCTGACCCACGAATCACAACTGATTTTTGTTGTTATCATAGGTACAATTTCGTTCTTCATGATTTTTGGAAGCCGGCATAAAGAAGACAAGAGCTGAATTCTTTTATTTTTGCTGAAAAGACCATCGCTGAATTTCCCGGGGTGAAGTTTTTCCAGAATTCCCATGACCCGGAGATGGTATTTAATAATTTATTAACTTCCCTGAAGGAGCGGGCAGTAATGATCTATGGCCAAAACAAAAACAATATTTGTATGCCAGAATTGCGGTGCGGAATCCTCAAAATGGATCGGCCGGTGTCCTTCATGCAAGGAATGGAATACATATCATGAAGAGATAATTTCCCCAGCCACACCACGTGACGGTATAATGCCATTCCAGGTTGAGAAAAAGAAGCCTGAGCTCCTTGAAAATATACGGTCAGATGAGAAGAACAGAAGCAAAACGGGAATAAATGATCTGGACCGGATCCTTGGAGGAGGAATGGTCGCCGGGTCACTAATTTTGCTGGGTGGAGAACCAGGAGTAGGGAAATCGACTCTTGCTCTCCAACTTGCCCTTGCGATTAAGGGAAGAGGCGTCCTGTATGTTTCAGGTGAAGAAAGTGAAGAACAGATAAGCCTCAGGGCGAAAAGGCTTAAGAACAGCGGTTCAGGATGTTATGTCTACAGCGAAACAGACCTTGAAAATATACTGGTTCAGGCTGAAAACATAAAGCCCGGACTTATAATCATCGACTCAGTGCAGACAATCAGAACAGGCATTTTGGAATCGTCGGCAGGTTCCGTTTCACAGGTAAGAGAGTGTGCGGCCCAGCTGCTGAAATATTCAAAGATCTCAGGCATTCCTGTTTTTATAATCGGGCATATCACAAAGGATGGAACACTTGCGGGACCAAAAGTCCTGGAACATATTGTCGACGTTGTGTTGTATTTTGAAGGTGACAACAATTATGTGTACCGTATCCTTCGTTCAGTCAAGAACAGATTCGGATCCACTTCGGAGCTTGGCATATTTGAAATGATGGAAGACGGATTAAAAGCTGTGGCCAATCCTTCAGAAATGTTTATCAATCAACATGATGAACCACTAAGCGGGATTGCAATAGCTGCCACGGTCGACGGTTTAAGACCTTTTTTGATCGAAACACAGGCTCTTGTAAGTTCAGCGGTATATGGCACCCCGCAAAGGAGCTCCACAGGATTCGACATACGGAGGCTGAACATGCTCCTCGCGGTACTTGAAAAAAGAGCCGGATTCCGGCTGGCCGTCAAGGATGTGTTCCTTAATATAACCGGAGGCATAAAGGTAGTTGACCCTGCAATTGACCTGGCAATAATAAGCGCCGTTCTCTCTTCCAACCTCGACGCGCCCATTGGCAAAGATGCCTGCTTCGCTGGCGAGGTAGGGCTTTCAGGTGAGATAAGACCTGTTTCAAGGATTGAACAGCGTATCAGGGAAGCTTCAAAAATGGGAGTCAAAAAAATCTATATTTCAAGGTTCCACAAGAATATTGACCGCAGGATAAATGAAATCGAGGTTGTTACTGCCGGTAAGGTAGAAGCACTGATCAGATTGCTTTTTGGCTAAAGACCCTCAAGACAGGCTCCGCCAGGCACATGCTTGTGAAACAGAACCTGACAGACGGGGAATGACTTAGTATCTTTCCCTTTTATAATTGACACGCCTTGAGCTTTCCCTCTTCACTTTCTCGCAATCGAGGTCAATTCCGAAATTGGTGGGACGTTCAAATTCATTTGCCTCAAGGATCCCAAACTGCGGATCGGCATAGACTTTTTTAAGGAATATGGCAAAGATCGGAAGAGCCATATTCGCACCCTGACCTTCACCGAGTGTCTCAAAATGGATTGCCTGGTCTTCCCAGCCACTCCATACTCCTCCCACAAGGTCGGGAGTTACACCCATGAACCAGCCGTTTGCATGATTCTGGGTTGTTCCGGTCTTTCCTCCTATCTGGTTCATCAGATTATAAACCCTCCTTACCCGGTTTCCTGATCCGGTTAGAACCACGCCCTGAAGCAGATCGAGCATCAGATAAGCCTGATCCTCACTCAACACCTCCTCAATCCTTGGAGCAAACCTTGAAATCACATTACCATTCTTATCTTCTATCCTGGTGACATACATGGGTCGGGTGTACACACCCTTGTTGGCATAAGTCCCATATGCACCCACCATCTCTTCAAGTTTGATATCCGATGTGCCCAGAAATATAGAAGGGACCGGATCGATGAAGCTTCTTACTCCCATCCGTTTCATCAGGTCGGTGACTGCCGCTGGGCTGAATTGTTCCATCAGCCATGCCGAGATATAGTTCTCAGACTGGGCAAGACCCCACTTCAGGGTTACCATCTTGCCGTGATATTCTATTGGTCCCGAACTTTTGGGAATATAGGGAACCGAATCGTTGGGAAGATCGAACGAACGGGGTATGTTTTCCACTTCATAACATGGTGAATACCCATTCTGCATAGCAATGGTGTACAAAAACGGCTTTATTGTGCTTCCTACCTGTTTTCTTTGCTGCGTTACGGCATCCCACTTGAAATATCTGAAATCAGGGCCTCCCACATAAGCTTTAACATATCCG
>CAZTDW010000106.1:0-13442 GCA_964611835.1 uncultured Rikenellaceae bacterium
TTGGTGGATTCTTTCAACGTTATGGAGAGAAGATTGTCGGCCCGTTGCTGATCATGATAGGATTATTTATGCTCGATATAATCAAAATGAAATTTCCGGGATTTAACAGACTGACATCAGGGATGCAGGATAAAAAGAAATGGGGTTATCTTGATGCATTACTGCTTGGATTGCTTTTTGCTCTTGCCTTCTGCCCTTACAGCGGTGTTCTTTATTTCGGAATGCTTGTACCTCTTACTGTTTCAAGCGCATCGGGACTTTACCTCCCAATCATCTTTGCAGTAGCAACAGGTATTCCTGTGATAATTATTGCATGGGTACTCGCTTATACGGTTTCAGGGATCGGGAATGTCTATAACAGGATCAAATCATTTGAACTCTGGTTCAGACGGATAATAGCTGTCCTGTTTATTGCTGTCGGGATTTATTATTTAATCAGAATGTATCTGTAATTTTTTTAAATGGCTATTTCGGTATTTCACGAAATATCAATGTTTTATTTTCATAATTTCAAACTATTAAAACAACAAAATGGAACTTAAAAAAGAACTGAAAATTCTGTTCTGGGTAGTAGCAGTTTTTGTATTTGCATTCTTTTTACCAATTGAGAGTGCCAGATTCAATACAGCCATTGCTGCGACCCTTGATCTTGTAAAATGGTATGCTCAGGAACATGTTATTCTCTGTCTGCTTCCTGCCTTCTTCATAGCAGGAGTGATTTCAGTATTTGTCAGCCAGGCTTCGGTTCTGAAATATTTCGGAGCGCAGGCAAAGAAATGGGTGGCATATTCAGTTGCTTCAGTTTCCGGGACTATTCTGGCAGTGTGTTCCTGTACAATCCTTCCACTCTTTTCAAGTATCCACAAAAGGGGCGCAGGTCTTGGTCCGGCAATAGCTTTTTTATACTCAGGTCCGGCAATAAATATTCTTGCAATAATACTTACTGCACGTATACTTGGCTTTGAAATGGGAGTAGCACGTACAATTGGTGCGGTATCCTTTAGTATAATAATTGGATCAATCATGGCCATTATATATCGCAAGGAGGAAAAAGCAAAGAAAGAAGAACAGATGAATATTGTTCCGCCACCTGAAAAAAGACCGATGTGGCAGACATCACTTCATTTCTTTACTCTGGTTCTTATCCTTGTCTTTGCCAACTGGGGCAAACCTGCTGAAGGTGATACAACCAGTGGATGGTATGCAATCTGGCATTATAAATGGTGGATCACCGGCTTCTTTAGTCTTGTTCTGGGATATTCTCTTATTAAAATTCTTAAAATCAAATGGCAATGGGTTCTTGGTGCTGCAGTTGCAGTCATCGCATCCGTAATTCTGTCAAATAACCTGATCGAAAGTGATAAACTCAGGCCTCTCGTACCAATGCTTGTTGGGATAATAGCCATTAGTATAATCACAATCCTTGATAAGGTGGATGAAGAAAACAAAGCCTGGACAATTGCAACATGGGATTTCGCAAAACAAATACTCCCATTGCTTGCCATCGGAGTCGTTACTGCAGGGTTCCTGCTCGGGTCGACTCATGACGGGAAGGCTATTGCCGGAGTAATACCAAATGAGTGGATATCGGCACTTGTCGGAGGCAATTCAATATTTTCTAACTTCTTTGCATCAGTTGTCGGTGCTTTCATGTATTTCGCAACACTGACTGAAGTGCCAATTCTTCAGGGGCTTATTGCATCGGGAATGGGTAAGGGACCGGCACTTGCACTTCTTCTTGCGGGGCCGTCTCTTTCATTACCAAATATGCTCGTGATAAGAGGTGTGATAGGAACTCAGAAAACTGTCGTTTATGTAAGCCTTGTGGTCATAATGGCTACAATTACAGGTTTGATATATGGTTCAATTTTTTAATCCATTATAACGATGAGACAATTTAAACATCTTGATCCAAAGACAGTTGAACTTGCCGGAATTGCAGCATCAATAGCCGGAGGATGCCGACCCTGTCTCGATTATCATTTTAAGAAGGGGATTGAAACAGGCTGCACTATTGATGAGGTAAAAGAAGCTATCGAGCTGGGTAAAATGATAAAGCAACGACCAATAAAAGATATTTATGAGCAAGCTGAAAAGCTGATTGCAAATACAAGTAAACCATAATTTATTTATTGTAAATCATATAATTAGTGATAAAATGAAGATATTAAGAAAATCGCTCATACTTTTTGTAACGCTGACTGCAATTATTATAAACACTGGCTGTTCAGGAAAATATTCAAAAGCAGAAGATAAAGCAGATAAGGGGAAAGAAAAGTATAAGGTAACCTTTATTGAGCTTGGTTCTGTTCGCTGTATCCCATGCCAGCAAATGCAGCCTGTAATGAAATCAGTTGAAGAGAAATATGGGAAAGATGTCAAAGTTGTTTTCCACGATGTTTGGACTGAAGCAGGTGCTCCCTATGCAAAACAATATGGCATTGAAGCGATTCCCACGCAGGTTTTTCTTGACAAGGATGGCAGGGAGTTTTTCAGACATATTGGTTATTTTCCTGAAGAAGAACTTGTTAAAGTGCTTCAGACAAAAGGAGTAAAATGAACCTGATACTTGTTGTATCTGGCAATTTGATGTCTGGTTAACATTATAAAATCATTGAAGTACAACTATTGACTTAACTGATAAACGATTATTTTGTAACTGATCCGGAAATACTTTCCATAAAGGGAATAAGTGGCAGATGGGGTAATGGCCCAGGTTATTAAAATCGCTGAAATGAAATGGCTGAAAATGAGTCTAAAGGCAAATGCTGTGATATTAGTCTGATAATTAACGAATCATATGATCAGCTACGAGCCTGGCTCATCAAAAAAACCGGGAATATTGAACTATCTGATGATCTCACCCAGGAAGTGATGATTAAGCTGGTCAATGCATACAATAAGAATATCTTTTTGCATAATCCAAAAGGATGGCTTTTTGAAATAGCACGACATAACCTTGCAGATCATTACAGAAGGTCGTTCCCGGGAGAAAAATATGATAGTATTGATCTTCAGGATACAATAACCGATGAGGTTGAAGAAGTTGGTAATACAGCAGCGGATTTTCTTGTTCCCATTACAAAATTGCTCCCTGCAAAATACAGCGAACCTTTAATTATGAGCGATATTGAAAATATTCCTCTTAAGATAATTGGCGAGAGGCTCGGGATCAGTCTTTCGGCAACAAAAATGAGGGTTCAGCGTGCACGAAAAATGCTCCTGAATCTCTTCCGTGAATGTTGCGAAATAGAATATACAAAAAGCGGCAAATTCTCACATTGCACAGTCAGGGATAATTGCATACCACTTATTCAAATAGCAGAGAAATCAACTCTCTGACATAATTTTCTTTTTAAAAAGCACCTGAATTTTGTGTCTTTTCAGATACAGGTTCCGTCTTCCTGTTTAAAGTACATATTATCTGGTAACCACTTTAAACTTCGTTTGTCAGTATGAATACATTGATCCAGACACTTAAATACTTTGCTACAATTACTGTAGAACTTGTTGTCCTTTTTATCTTAATAAGTGCAATAATTGAATATATCCTCCTCCATATATCTGAGGATAAAATGCAGAAGAAATTATCTGGCAAAGGAATAATTGGGAATATTATTGGTGCAGCATTCGGAGCACTGACACCTTTTTGTGCATGTTCCACAATCCCGATGACGGTGGGTTTTCTAAATGCAAAAGTTCCGTTCGGATCTGCAATGTCATTTTTGATTGCATCCCCGTTGCTTAATCCGATAATTATCGGAATGCTGGCTGCAATGGTTGGTTTGAAAGCAGCCATAATCTATTTTGTCATTGCCTTTCTATGTTCGATTATATTTGGAGTGGTACTTGAAAAAAGCGGAGGACAAAAATTCATAAAGAACCTTAAACCAAAAGCTTCCTGTTGCTGCTGCAATAAAACAGAAACCAGATCACTATCATTTAAAGAAAAGTCAAGGATATCCTTTAAGAGTGCGTGGGACAGCCTGAGGCCTATATTGGGTTATTTGCTTATAGGTGTTGCCCTTGGGGCAGCAATATATGGATATATGCCTGAGGATTTCGTTCTTAAAGTTGCAGGACGTGATAATAGTTTTGCGATCCCGATAGCTGCTATCGTTGGAATTCCTTTATACATCAGAGCAGAGACAGCAATCCCGATTGGAGTTGCATTAATGGGAAAGGGGATGAGTATCGGAGCAGTAATTGCACTTATAATAGGCGGTGCAGGTATGGCAATACCGGAAATGAGCATGCTGGCAGGAATATTTAAACCAAAACTGGTTGTTGGAATAGTTGCAACCGTATTCCTGACATCAGTGATCAGCGGTTATGTTTTTAATATGTTTTATTGATACCTGTACTAATAAAACTACTGCCCCTGATAACCCACGGGCTGGGATAGGATAACCTGCTGATCCGGTTTAAGTTTCAGGACTTCGCGAACCTTTGCCTTATCTACCTGTCCGAGAATTATCGTGGCAAGGCCTTCCGACGCACACCAGAGGTAAACATTCTGTGAAATATACCCGACATCAACTGCTGAAAAGAATTTACGTAACTCATCAGTAGTTTCATTCATCCTGCCAAAATCAGCTACATAAACAAGAATAACAGGTGCTGCTTTAACGAAATCCTGGGTACCACCATAAATCCTCAGATCTTCATTACCCATTTTTAGCAGAGAATGCTTGCTTACTTCATAGAGGAACCAGCCATCCTGTTTCAGTATGTAAATATCATATTCGTACCAGTTTTTTGCTGCGGGGACAGTCCTGAATCCATCAGGTCTGTTAATGCCATAAGCCGCCCAAAGCAGATTTGATAACTGCTGAGAGGTCAATTCCTTTGAACTGAATGATCTCTGGGATTTCCGGAGCTGAAATGCCTCCATTAATGGCATTCCTCCTGTCTTCTGTGCAGGGGGAAGAGGTACAGTCTCAATTACCTGTGCCGAACAAATAGTCCAGCTGAGTAAAAGAATAAAGGATATAACAGTCTTTTTCATTTCAAATATTGATTATGAATGTTTTATTTCCGGATTTTTTTGACTCAGGGTTTAATCTTTTCAAAAAGACCTATGAGTTTGGTTTTATAAATCTCAGCAATCTGCGGTTCATGTTCCCCAATTGGTTTTACCGGGATCAGATCTATTACTTCTGAGGCAGATAAACCGGATTTGTACATCAGATCAAGAGATGCGATGATAGTCTCATAGATCGATCTTTTACTTTCTTCTTCCGACAGACCGGTTTGTACACCTATCCCGGCAAGCTCTTTCCACTGGAACCAGAAGTATGTTGGAAGCATTGCCGACATAATTGCATAGCTTTCAAGCTTTTCTTCTGAGACTTCAAAAGTGGTTCCAAGGGAACTCAGGAGATCCAAAATTTCTTTCTTTGCTGCAGGATCAAATCCTGCTGCAAATGTCACCGGATTGTATCCCTCGTTAATATATGAGGTAGCGTTGGGTATCAATCTGGCCAGGTTCTTAACATGAGCTAATTTCATTGATAACTTTGGCAGATTAATCTTTGGAGCCAGTGAGATTACTATTGCATCTTCTTTTACATCATTTTTAATAAGCTCCAGAGTCTCCATTATAACCGGCGGATGCAGTGCAATAAAAACAATATCCTGACTGGCAGCTGAGGCAGCATCGGACGATTCAATCCCAGGGAAATGTTTTTTCAGATTGGCCTGCACTTCCGGGTTAGTGTCGGTCACAACAACCTTAGCAAGCTTCACATTCTGGTTTTTAAAACCTTGTAGAAGGATTTTAGTCACCCTTCCGCCACCAATAAAACCAATTGATTTATTCATAGTATTATTTCTTAATTGTTTGATAATCTATATTATTATTTCTGTTCTTCAGTTTTAAGAATACTGAACTGATCGGTAATGAAATAAATTATTGAAATTAAAACACTTATAACAACTGATATGTCAAATACAGTGTAAGCCACCCTGACTATCTGGTAGATCAGGTCAAACTTGATCATCATCAAAATACCTGATACAATAGCAAGGATCAGGAAAAAAGCCTGAAGCTTGCAAAGCAGGCTTCCTGAAAGGTTTTCTTTCTTCATTTTTATCCAGGTATATGCTCCGGCGACCAATGCGATCACAGTTATTATGAAATGACTGGCATCAAGCGTCAGTCTGTCAGGGAGCACATAACTGTTAACATCAGGTTTCAAAAAGACAAGGGCAACTCCGGCAGCCATCAGACCATACAAAATATAGAGATAGTTTGTATTTACAGGGAAGAATCTCTCTTTTCGATTCCAGGTACAGACTACTGATACGAGTATTGTCAGAAGCAGGAAAAGAATTGCAGGATAGGCAAATGACTTAATAATTTGTTCCCGGAAGGCTGGCATTCCCATCATGAAACCACTCATACCAAGTTTTTTATATTGAGGTTCCATTACAGGATTACCATCATCTCCAAAAGGATATTTTACCACCTGCCTGAAAAACATATCGGACCCGTAAGCATGACAATCAATACAGCCGTTGGTTCCAAGACCTGCTTTTGCCGGAAATACATCATGGCTGTATTTGTAAACCGAGGCGTAAGGTGAGGATTCCCAGTATTCTTTTTCCAGCAATTTATAATCAGTTCCGTTAAGATACATCCTGTCGTCGTTTACCCATACAACCTTCCTGCCTGACAGGTCGTATCCCTGATCATTCATGTATGCAGTTACTGAATTGATGAATGCATCAATCTCTTCAACTGTGTTGACCTCAAGGATGGTATCAGAATTATTATCTATGATTTTTGCCAGTTCAGGATATTTTGAATTATCTTTTCTATGAGTGACCCACATATTGTAAATATCCCTTTGTTTCGGCTGGTCAAGTCCCTTTTTCCCTTCAGTGTATATTCCCGGCCATGCACTATGTACTGCATTCACCGGGAAAATCTGTCCCTTATATTTTGCAAATTCAGGAATGTAAGGATCAGAGGGCTGGTCTTTGGCAGTGAACATTGTCAGTTCTCCGTAATGATTCCAGTAATTCATGTTCTGGTCGTAGAAGGTCCAGACATACTTCGGAGGAGGAGAGATTTTAGTTCCCGGATTATAGACGTCACTTACCTGGACCAAAGCCGATTTCACTTTCCTTTGGGGTATATGACACGCCTGGCAGGAAAGCTTATCAAGATGAAGGTCGGGCAGCCAGGCGTGTTTTGCAACAGGAGCGTTCAGGTAGCCTGTTGTATGGCAATCGTCACATGTCCGCATCGTATTATCGAGGTCATTCCTCACCCAGCCTGAAGGATCATCTCCCTTTCCAAACTGGTGAACTTCCTTTCCTGCTATCCTCGGATCTGAAGCCAATGAGCCTGAAACATGACAGTCAACACATTTGACTCCTTTGGCAATATGAACATCCGTGAATTCTGTGAAGGACGAGCCACGTTTTTTCCATTGGGGTTTTGAATGACAATTAAGACAGGTTTCATTCCGGGGTTCCCTGACAAGATGCATGGAAACTTTTCCATCGGGTCCAAACTTTGCCAGGTTATACTTTACTTTTATATCAACAGTATCCTTGATTGATCCATCGACAGAGGCTAATCCGGAACCAACAGTGGCCATCCATCTAAAGTTGAATTTTGCAAGATGGTCGTTCCTGGCTTTATAATCGTATTCAGGAAGATGGCAGAGATTGCAATCGGCCTCGATAACACCAGATCGGTTCCAGTGTGCCTGGAAATAGTCTCCATCGAAATTATTTGTTCCCCCGGCTGTAAAACCCATCTCTTCCATATGCTTATCATATCTGAATCCTTCCCTGTCATATTCGAGAGGCCCGCCTCCCGGATGACAGGTTGCACATCCGTTTGTAATAAAAGTGAAGGAGGTCATATCCATTTCCTTCGCTGAGGAATTAGTCTTTGGTGAAAGGTAATTATACAGGGGAGCGGGGGAGCACCAGTTTCCACCATAATTTCCGGGATTGGAAACCCACTGATATCTTTCAGCCAGGATTCCGGTAGCGGTTTCGTCCTTCCCCTGCTGGAAATGAAATCCCTGTGTTATTTTATCATAATCATGGCATTTTCCGCAGGTCTGCTTCGGAGAGTAGGGTTTATCGGCATTGACTCCATTAACGGGATCAATAATACTTCCGTCTTCATCATACAAATTAAAGGGGGGACAGACGCCTGAAGATGTAATTAGCTCCCGGTCTGTCAAAAGAACCTGCTTCCTTTCAGTGCTTAATGTAACTATCGTAATTACTACCAGAACGAGGGCAATAAAGAATAACAAAACGAAGATATTTCTGGACATCATTGTACAATGTTTTATGGTTTGTTTTTGCTTTTTTCTCTTGCTTTAAGCTGACACATACATGAACCTGACAGGCGGTAATTTATATCAGTATTTATTGGAAGTCCGTCTCTTTCCCAGTCGACAATACCTCCTACCATATTGGCGACATTAACATACCCATGAGAAATCATGAACAAAACGCCCTCATGGCTTCTCAGACCGACAGAATCAGCAAAAATCAATGGATTGTCATCCGGCAGGTCTTTAAAATGCTCCTCAAGCTGACTTAAAGGCAGATAAATCACTAAGTCAACTTTAAACATTTTGAAAGCACTCAGATAGTCTTCACGAACATCCACAATTATGGCCCCCTTTTCACAAAGAGCAAAAGATTCCCGGGGTGTAAGGTTGTGGACACCATGTGAAAAAAATCCGGCACTAAACCATTTATTCACTGAAAATGTGATTATTAACTTTTTTCGTATTTGACTATTTTTATTTCTGCAAAGGCCTTAAAATGATTTCTGAGAAGTTTCCAGTTTTCGTAGTTAATACAATACTGAAGATTTGGAGGGTCAATGCACCCCTGTATTAATCCGGCTCTTTTCAGTTCTGCAAGATGCTGGTATACTGTTGAATTAGCCAGGCTTAGTTCATTGGATATATCTGTAAACCGGCATGTATCTAGTGTAGCAAGATGACGTAGGATTGCAATCCGGGCAGGATGCCCCAGTGCTTTGGCAAAACGGGCAATTTTAATGTCTTCAGGCGGATAGATATTTTTATCCGAAGCTTTCATGATTTCTGACTTTGAATAGATAACTGACATTTGCAGGTACTGTTTTCGTAAATTTACGAAAACTTAATCGTTCTGCAATAAAATTTATACAAGGATTGAAAAGCCTATTATACCAAATCAATAATCATCCGAGGATGCTCTTGTGGGAGGAGGAATATTATTATTTTTAACCCCAGAGTTCATTTTTACTACAAATCCTGGCCTGAAACAGGCCCCAAACAGAAAGACACCCACAAATGGTCTTGTATGTGTCTGATATTATAGGTAATTCGTCCTTCTGTGACCACTTTGGTAGAAGGTCTGAAAAGACATAGCACATCTGAGAGGTGATTTAGATTTATTTGACTTCGGATTTTTGGTGGTGTAACTTTGAGAATCATTAACACATTTTGGATTAATCACTAAAACCTGTACAGATGAAAAATTTTATCTTTTTATGCCTAATTCTTGCGTTAATAAACGGGAGCTGTACGCAAAACATTAAAAAAACTCAAGATGTTTCCAAAATTGAAAACACATTAAAAAGTGTTAGCTTTTGGAGTGATTCGATTGGAAAAGATCCTCACGAATTATTCTTATCATTTGACCGTATAAATAAAGTTATTGATTCAATAGGTTATCCTGATGCTGGCTATAATCTATGGCTCATCCAAAGCGACTCTGTCAAGGATATCAGATTTTTGATTGAGGGATACTGGCCTGATCAGGCTCTTTATGATACGATTCACGCTAATGAATTATACAAAAATGCATTTGAAAAGGAAATGAAACTATTGGGTGGATTAAAATATCTTTCTTACAATCGATTTACACTTATAAAGTAGAAAAAATATTCGATTGAAAAAACTTCTACTTCCTTGTTTTGGAATCAGCCCTCGGAAATCAGCAAAATCCCTTTATCACTCCAAATCCTGGCACCAAACTGGCACCAAAAAAAAGTTACAATTTTTGAGGTTGTAACTTCTTGATTTTGAGTGGGCCCAATTTGCTACAACCAAAAAGACCCCCGCAATTGGTCTTGTCAGTGTCTGATTTAAAAATGAAATCCGTCCTTTTTTGACCACTTCAGAAGAAGGTCTGATAAATTATTGGAACATATTTACAACTTATTAGAAGTCAATCAAATGTTCTGGCATAATCAGAATTTGTGGGATTTCCTGTTTAATTAGCCTTAATATTTTTGATCAACATTCAAGATCCGTTGATATAAACTTGATGATTTTAAAGCGATCAATTTAAATTGCGTTCCAGTGGTCATTTTGTAGCGCTAAAGCATGGTCAATATACCTGCGTTTTCCACTAAGAGAACTAATTTGAGATTCAATTGTTTATATATATGCATGAGAACTACATCAGGTGACCTTAATAATATCTCCCAATGGCAACCGCTGGTCAAACATTCAAAAATAACTTAAATGGAGATAAGCTTAAATGGCTTAAAACAGCAACAGGCACCAATGGAAATCTCCTGCAATTTGAATTGTGTTAGATGCAATAAAACTATGGATCACGCTCATCACAGCCATCATGTTGTTGATAACAAAGAAAATCAACAATCTCATTCAAAACTTGCAGTAAGTGCTACGGTTCATTGTCTTTTAGGCTGTGGATTGGGAGAAGTAGCAGGTATGGTAATCGGGACAGCGCTTTCATTTAATAATACGAATACAATCATTTTAGCTGTGTCATTAGGATTTGTATTTGGTTTTATACTTGGTATGCGACCTCTTTTAAAGGCGGGTTTCACATATAAAAGAGCATTTAGACAAGTCTTAATTGCAGAAGGATTAAGCATTGCAGTAATGGAAACCGCTGAGGTTTTAATTGAAGTATACACACCTGGAGTTATGCAAGCACATTTGCACGAGCCAATTTTTTGGATTGGGATGGCTCTTGCTTTAGTTGCAGGATTTCTGGCTGCATTTCCTGTAAATTATATCATGATTAAACGAGGTGTCAAACACCAACACTAAGGTTGTAAATCACACAATTAACTGCACACTGCAGGGTGTAAAAGACCTTGCGGGAATTGTCTTAATTCCCACATATATCTGGACATACTCTTAAAACCATTACCAACCTCCATTTCTCACGTCAGGTTAAGGTATCAAAGTTGACCCCAGAGACATGTTCTCCATTTTGGATGGGGTCTGGTGAGGATTGTGGGAGGATTATTGGACTGGACAAACTTTCCAAATTTCCACAGAAGCCGTCAGAAGGATGGGAAATATTATCTGGAAATTGTTGTCGTACTTGGCTTACCAGATAATATTGAAATATTTGTATGGTAAATCTGTTTAAAATTAAACTGAAATGTCTCAAAATCCTGGCACCAAACAAAAAGACCTACAATTAGTTTTTTATGTGTCTGATCTTAAAATGAAATCCGTCCTTCAATGACCACTTCAGAAGAAGGTCTGGAAACAAAAAACATGAATTAAAAACCACAACTTATCTTGTTTTCGAGAAAAGAAATACCTCAATAGGATATTTTGCTAATCGTGAAAATCTATATCAATTGGATTTTGGAAGCGGAAGCTTCATTTTCTCACAAATGGCAATGAACCTGGGATTCTTAAACAATGGATCATGATTATACATTTCTGTTGATATATAAGTCATTTGCGGATCGTGCATCTCAAATCCCTTTTCAACCCAGTCCATTGCTTTATCAGGCTGATTCGCAAAAAGGTACCTGTAGGACATATCCAGGAAACCGACGTAATTGGTTTCAGCAAACTTTTCCAGATGCTTCATTATTTCTTCATACGCTGAAATAATCCCCGATTCGCTGTAAATCCTCTCAATCTCTTTAAATGTATCCTCTTCAACAGGGAATGGGAGTAAATATTTCTCTGATTTTATAACTTTGTCGTATGCTTTGCACTTGTAACCTGCAAATACAATTAAACTGTGGGCCATTATGTTTCCCGGATCAATGGCTGCGACTTCTTCCCCAAGTGACAAACCGGTTTTGAAATCACCTGTTGCCATCGGTGCTGCTGCATACCAGCACTTCATATTAGGATTTAATGGATCGAGCCTGAAAGCAATCTTTCCCTGTGCCAATGCTTCATCATTCCTGTGCAAAACTGCCAATAACTGAGAATAGAAGACCCTTGACAGGGCATCGTTGGGATTTATTGCCAAAACCTTAAGGAATTCTTCTTCACTCTTCTCCCAGTTCCATTCCACCAAATGAGCAAACATGGCACTTATACAATGAGCCTCAGCAAGATCCGGATCCAATTCAAGTGCTTTGTTGAGGTAAGCGAATATTTTGGGAGCGGCAACGTCGGGTGCTTCGTACCCCATCTGTTGTATTCCCATCCAGACTTGTGTTAAAATGACATATAAAGGCGCCCAGTCAGGGTCTATCTTAATTGCGCTGTTCAAAATTTCAAGGGCTTTGGTAAGTGATTCCCTGGTAAAATCACCAGAATATGAACGAGCCTTCAAATATTCGTCATAGACAACGGGGTCAATATCGGGAATTTTCTTAACTCGTTCCTGTTCCTTCGCAGATATCACAGCTTTCAGTTCTCTGGCCACAGATTGAGCCACATCACTCTGAACTATAAAAATTCGGGACAGATCACTAAGGTCTCCGTCGTATGTCTCTGACCATAAATGTGCGTCTGTTCTGGCGTCAATAAGCTGAACGGTTATCCTGATCAGGTTTCCGGCTCTTCTGACACTGCCTTCAAGAATGGCCGAGACTCCCAATTCCCTGGCTATCTCTTTCAGGGGAAGGTCTGAATTCCTGTATCGCATGGATGAAGTTCGTGAGATTACCTTCAGATCGCCAATCTTGAAGAGGCGGTCAAGGATCTCATCCATCATTCCGTCGCTGAAATACTCCTGGTCAGGATCGCCACTGAGATTATCAAAAGGCAGGACGGCAACCCATTTTTCCATTTCGGTCGTTTCAAGTGAGTTTTTCTGTTTCCACTGAGGCAAAACAATCAACAGTGCTGCAACCAATATCACTCCCAGCACTGCCAGAATTACTGCTGCCTTCTTCCATTGATTTTTTCCCGCACCTTCAATTGACCTTACGCCCTTACTCACCCGAAGTGTTCCATCCCTGATGACCTTTTCAAGATCATCCTCTCTGGCATCATCCTTCCTGAGGAGTATTTGGAAAAGTCGGAGACCTTGACTACCTCTCGCCGGTATAAACTGACCACTTAAAGCTAGAGCTAATCACATGATTTATAGATAAATATAAAATGTTATGTTTTCCGGTGGAATGTGGTCAAGACGACCGGCTTATGCATTATTTGACATCTGCTATATAAGTACAAAAGCCGGACAACCTGACCACATTCCGCCGGAGTAAATTGACCACATCA
>CAZTDW010000107.1:0-9475 GCA_964611835.1 uncultured Rikenellaceae bacterium
AATGACCGCGGAACAATCATCGGAAGACGCTCTTTCGGAAAAGGACTTGTACAGGAACCTGTCACCTTTGCCGACGGCTCGGGCATAAGGCTTACGATTGCACGCTACTATACACCTACCGGGAGATCGATACAGAAACCATACAATAATGGATTCGATGATTATTTCGAGGATCTTAATTCAAGATATGAACATGGAGAATTTGAGATCCCTGACAGCATTCGTTTTGCCGACTCCTTGAAATTTATTACGCCTGGCGGAAGGATTGTCTATGGAGGCGGAGGAATAATGCCCGACATATTTGTTCCGCTCGATACGACCGCGATAACTCCGTATTTTCTGGCAGTAAGACCCCAGATATACAGGTTTGCCCTGAAGTACACCGAAAACAACAGGGAACAATTACAGAAACTGACACAAACCTCTGAAATGGAAAAATTTCTTGATAAACAGCGCCTGCTCGAGCAGTTTTCGGAGTTTGCAGCCGGAGCCGGCATCAAGAAAGATCCTGATGGAATGAAAACATCCGGTACCCTTATCCATACCCAGCTTAAAGCATATATTGCCAGGAATATCCTCGACAATAAAGGATTTTATCCTATACTGGATGATATAGACAACACGCTCCAGGTTGCTGTCAGACATATGGGAAAAGATAAATAGCCGGAAGGGCTGCAGTATCATTTGGGAGGAACCTCCCGATAGCTATAATGATCAGTTTTGCAGGTCCCTGATAAATCCGGATAATATCCTTAGTGATTCTGATTCCTCTTCGATGAATCCCAGATGCCCCGAATTTTCAAGAACGGCAAGCTGTGCATTGCGAGGAAGTTTCACACGTTTCTGAATTGCGTCGAACTGAATGTAATTGTCATGCTTCCCCAATATCCACAGGCAGCTCACATTGCCCTTCTCCATTACCGAAATCCTGTCCGGCCTGACCATCATGCCGTTCAGTGCCGCAATAATGCCTTCATCCCTTATCCTGGAGGCAATATCCTTGGAATTCTGAAGAGCATCACGGAATTTTTCAAGGTTCTTTGTGGCAAACATCAATGAAACGTTTTCAGGATACATCAGGTATTTTTTCCCTGACTGTACGATCTTTATTTCCCTTTCACGCTTCTGGACAGTTTCGGGTGTGTCGGCAAACGGATGTGAATGGAAGAGGCAATATCCCGAAAGGTATTCCGGAAAAAGCTCTACAAAGGCAAGAGCAACATATCCTCCCAATGAATGCCCTGTCAGAAATGCCTTTTTAATCCCAAGACAATCGAGAAGTGTTTTAACAGCGTCAGCCATGAATTCGGTTGAGTGACAATCACCATAAATGGCTGAAAGACCATGTCCGGGAAGGTCAACTGAAATTACCCTGTAAAAGGCAGAAAGCTTCCTGGCAAAACCCGCCCATACCTCTGATGACTCGAGATAGCCATGAAGCAGGATCACCGGGCTTCCCGTACCCAAGTCAGAATAATAAATCTTTCCTCCGTTATAAAGGATATAGTATTTCATTATCCATTGATTATAAATTAACTACACAGGGCTGTCAATTAAAGAAAATTATGTCAATCAACAGACTAATATAGTCAATTACAACAATTGTTTATCTCTTTTTTATAGATATCTTTAGCCATATTTTAGATATCTTTTAGATATCCTTAGCCATATTATTTTAAGTTATTTGAATAATCTGACCACAATGAATAAAATCCTGTTCTCATCGATCACCAAAAAATTCGTCATGGCGCTGGCCGGGCTTTTTCTGCTGCTCTTCCTTCCGGTGCATCTGATAATAAACATGATGCTTCTGAAACCCGATCCGGAACCGTTCAATAAAGCTGCGTATTTCATGGCAACTTTTCCCCTGGTTAAGATCGTGGAAATTCTGCTGCTTGCAAGCATAATTATTCACATCACATACGGCATAATCATACAGCTGCAAAACTGGCTTTCACGCCCGGTTGGCTATGTAAGCGGTAACAAGTCCGAAACATCCTTTTTCTCAAAATTCATGATCTGGACCGGTGCATCTATACTTATTTTCCTTGTCCTTCACTTTTTCAATTTCTACTTTGTAAAACTGGGATTTGTTCCCGGAAATCCGGAAGATTTCTATGGAGTTGCACATGCCCTTTTCAAGATCCCGGCATATAACTACATATACCTCACCTGTTTTGCGCTGCTGGGTTTGCACCTTTACCACGCCTTTAAATCAGCTTTTCAGACACTGGGGCTGAACCACAGGATATGGACCCCTGTTGTTAACATAATTGCGATCATTTATGCGATTGCAATTCCTCTTGGATTTGGCATTATCTCTATCACCATCTGGAAATTCAGGTAGAAACACATACTCATATGGAAAAACTTAATTCCAAAATACCTTCAGGTCCGCTTGCCCGGAAATGGGAAAAATTCAAAAACGAGGTCAGGCTTGTGAATCCTGCCAACAAGAAAAAGATTGAAATTATAATTGTCGGAACGGGTATATCGGGGGCAGGAGCTGCATCCGCGCTGGGAGAGCTGGGTTACAAAGTGAAAAGCTTCTGCTACCAGGATACTCCCCGCCGGGCACATTCCGTTGCAGCCCAGGGAGGTATCAATGCCGCCAAGAACTACCAGAACGACGGCGACAGCGTGTTCCGCCTGTTCTACGACATGATAAAGGGAGGTGATTACAGGGCCAGGGAGGCAAATGTTTACAGGGCGGCTGAGGTGAGCAATCAGGTCATTGACCATTTTACAGCGCTGGGAGTCCCCTTTGCCCGCGATTACGGAGGTACCCTCGACACACGGTCATTCGGAGGTGTCCAGGTGTCGAGGACATTCTATTCCAAAGGACAGACCGGACAACAATGCCTGCTCGGATGCTATTCATCGCTTAACAGGCAGATACAAAAAGGAAACGTACAGATTTTTCCCAGAAGGGAGATGCTCGATCTGGTGGTTATCGATGGCAGGGCCAGGGGAATTATTACAAGAAACCTTATAACAGGCGAGATTGAGCGCCACTCGGCAAATGCGGTGGTTCTCGCGACAGGAGGATACGGTACCATATACTATCTGTCGACCCTTGCAGTAAATTCAAATGCATCAGCAGCTTGGAAAGCTCATAAAAAGGGGGCTTTCTTTGCAAATCCGAGTTTCATCCAGATACATCCGACAAGTGTTCCGCAGCTTAACCAGTACCAGTCGAAACTGACGCTTATGTCGGAATCGCTGAGAAATGACGGAAGGTTGTGGGTGCCTAAGCAGAAAGGCGATAAAAGGCCCCCAAACGAAATCTCCGAAGAAGACAGGGACTATTTCCTTGAAAGAAGATACCCTGCCTTCGGAAACCTTGTGCCACGCGATGTTGCTTCAAGAGCGGTAAAGGAAAGGTGCGATGCCGGCTATGGTGTGAGTGAAACAGGGCTGGCTGTCTATCTCGACTTCCGCGATGCGATAAAGAAACAGGGTAAAGCGTCAATTGCAGGCAAGTACGGCAATCTGTTCTACATGTACAAAACCATTACAGGCATTGACCCCTATGAAGAACCTATGAGGATTTATCCGGCAGGCCACTACACCATGGGAGGCCTGTGGGTCGACTATGAGCTGATGACATCAGTCCCCGGATTGTATGCAATCGGAGAGTCAAACTTTTCAGATCATGGAGCAAACAGGCTGGGTGCCAGTTCACTGATGCAGGCTGCCGGTGACGGTTATTTCATCCTGCCGGTTACAATCAACAACTACCTTGCAGGAGAAATACGTTCAGCTCCCGTAACTGTTTCCCATCCTGAGTTCGAAGTTGCCGAAAAAGCTGCTGTCGCCAGGCTGAATAAACTCATTTCGGTAAAAGGAAATCAGACAGCTGCTTCCTTTCACAGAAGACTGGGAAAAATAATGTGGGATTATTGCGGAATGACCCGCAATGAAGAGGGACTGAAAAGAGCACTGATCCTCATCAGGGAACTCAGGGACGAGTTCTGGAAGAAGCTCAATGTGCCAGGCACTATAAATGAGCTGAATCCCGAACTTGAACGCGCAGGTCGTGTGGCTGATTATTTTGAACTTGCCGAGCTGCTTGTAAATGATGCGCTTGAAAGAAAAGAATCGTGCGGAGCCCATTTCAGGGAAGAGTTCCAGACTGCAGACGGCGAGGCACAGCGCAATGATGATGAATTTGCATATGTGGCAGCATGGGAATATTCAGGGGAAGGCAAACCACATATTCTCCACAGGGAAGAACTTAAATTTGAAGAGGTTGAGCTTAAGGTAAGAAGCTATAAGTAATATGTCGGCAGGACCATTTAAAATAGATGTCAGTGCGTACCTGATCATTATTACCAGCGATGATTTATAACTTTTAAGAAGAACAAAAAGAGAACATATGAAGCTTACTTTAAAGATATGGCGGCAGAAGAATGCCGGGACAAAGGGTAAATTCGCGACATACGAACTGGATGATGTTTCCCCGGAAATGGCATTTCTGGAGATGCTTGACTCACTCAATAAAAAGCTTGTGGAAGCAGATCAGGAGCCGGTAGCTTTTGATCACGACTGCAGGGAAGGGATCTGTGGTTCATGCGGGATGTACATTAACGGACACCCCCACGGGCCAGTGCCTGCAATAACCACATGCCATTTATCGATGCGGTTTTTTAACGATGGTGACACCATCTGGATAGAACCCTGGCGGGCAAAACCTTTTCCTGTCATAAAGGATCTGATAGTCGACAGAAGCGCTTTTGACAAAATCCAGACCGCAGGAGGTTTTATATCCGTCAATACCGGAGCCGCTCCTGAAGCCAATTCAATTCCCATCCCCAAAAAGAACTCCGATAATGCCTTCGACGCAGCCATCTGTATCGGTTGCGGTGCCTGTGTTGCTGCTTGCAAAAACGCTTCAGCCATGTTGTTTGTTTCGGCAAAGATCACACAGTTTGCACTGCTGCCGCAGGGCCGGGTTGAGGCCCGGGAAAGAGTGCGGGCAATGATAGAAAAAATGGATGAGCTCGGATTCGGTAATTGCTCAAATACAGGAGCCTGTGAAGCCGAATGCCCCAAAGAGATCAGGATTAAAAGTATTGCAACAATGAACAGGGAATATTATAAGGCTTTCTGAAAAGCTTTTCCTCCTTCTGAAATTTATTATGAACAGAAAGAATTTTCTCAGGCTTGCCGCTGCTTCAACAGGGGCCTTTTATATTAACAGTAACAAATATCTGAACAACGGCCTTATGCCGTCTTTAACACCTGATCCGGTGATTGAAGGGAATGAACTTATTGCCGACCTCATAATTGCGGGAGGGGGAATGGGAGGTTGTGCCGCAGCTTTATCAGCATTGCGCAACGGCCTGAAAGTTATAATGACTGAAGAAACTGACTGGATAGGAGGTCAGCTGACGCAACAGGGAGTACCTCCTGATGAGCACCAATGGATTGAAACACATGGCGCAACAAAACTGTATCGCGATTTCCGCAACCTGATCCGCAATTACTATGTCCGGAATTATCCCCTCACTGCATCGGCTTCAGGCAATAAACTTCTGAATCCGGGCGACGGGTCGGTATCAAGATTATGCCATGAACCCCGTGTGGCACTGGCTGTGCTTAATGAACTCCTTGCACCCTACATAAGTTCGGGAAGGCTGGTGCTTCTTACCAACTGCATTATTACGGATGCAGACATTTCCGGCAATATGGTAAGATCGCTGAAGGCATCTCTTGAACCGCAAGGCAAAAACATCATTCTTTCGGCTCCCTTTTTCATTGATGCCACGGAGCTGGGCGACCTGTTGCCAGTGACAAAGACCGAGTTTGTTACAGGGACCGAATCACGAAACGAAACAAGGGAACTTCATGCTCCCGAGAAAGACGATCCGTACAATAATCAGGCATTTACTGTATGCTTTGCCATCGACCATATCGAAGGTGAGGACCACACCATAGAGAAGCCTGCAAATTATGATTTCTGGCGAAACCATACCCCTGAGCTTACCCCACCCTGGCCAGGAAAACTATTGGATCTTTACTATTCAAATCCTTCTACGCTTAAGCCAAGAAAACTTGGATTCAATCCTGACGGATCAGGCGAAGACTCAATACTGAACCTCTGGAATTACAGAAGGATAATCAACAGACTTAATTTCAGGGAAGGGACTTATGCCAGCGACATTACCGTGGTTAACTGGCCCCAGAATGATTATATGCTGGGTAACCTTACAGGCGTTGACCGTTCTGAATTCAAAAAACATATCCGCAATGCAAAGCAGTTAAGCCTCTCCCTGCTGTACTGGCTGCAAACCGAAGCGCCCCGGCCCGGCAATAAGACCGGCTGGCCCGGACTCAGGCTGCGAAAGGATATTATGGGCACCCACGACGGTTTAGCCAAATATCCCTATGTCCGGGAATCAAGAAGAATCAGGGGAGTATTTACAGTACTTGAGGAGCATGTCGGAAAAGAAAACAGGAGCATGGTAACAGGCAACAAGTCTGAAATCCTTGCTGCCGATTTTTTTGACTCCGTAGGTATTGGTTATTATCACATTGACCTGCATCCCTCATCAGGAGGCAACAACTATATTGACTTCGGATCCCTGCCATTTCAGATCCCGCTGGGGGCGCTGATCCCGGTAAGAATGGATAACCTGATACCCGCAAACAAAAACATTGCGACAACACATATAACCAACGGATGCTACAGGTTGCACCCGGTTGAATGGAACATTGGTGAATCGGCAGGGATGCTCGCTGCCTTTACGTTGAATAAAAAAGTTTATCCCAGAGAGGTCCGCGAAAAAAGGGAGCTGCTTGAGGAATTCCAGAAACTGATAAGGGCGCAGGGAATAGAAACACACTGGCCTGCTTAATGATCTGACCAGAGCAAGTTGCCGGGTGCAGATTGCTTTAATGCTCCATGCACCATGCTCCATGCTCCATGCACCAGGTTATTGGCAACTCAGGTTAAATAATTTAGAGTCTTAAACCTTATATAATATATGAAAACCAAACAGACACGCCGTGATTTTTTAGGAAAATCAACACTTGCAGGAATGGCCGCCCTTTCCGTCCCGCTGTCATCATGCAGCAATTCCGGTGAAGCTCAGTCAGGGGAGGAGATACTGCCGCCGAAGCTTATTGTCCCTGCAGGAAATGCCCTTCCTATAACCGGTACCTTTCTCGATGAGATATCACATGACATTCCTCATCAGAACTGGGGAGAAAAGGAATGGGATGCCGACTTTTCAAATATGAAGGCAGTCGGAATTGACACGGTAATAATGATCCGTTCGGGATACAGGAAATTCATAACATTCCCGTCAAAGTATCTTCTCGGCAAAGGTTGTTATATGCCGTCAGTAGATCTGGTTGACATGTTTCTGCGACTTGCCGGTAAATACGGAATGAGTTTTTACTTCGGGCTTTATGATTCAGGCAAATATTGGGATACCGGGGACCTTAGCTGGGAAATAGAGGATAACAAATATATAATCGATGAGGTCTGGCAGAATTATGGCACAAAATACAAGAGCTTCAAAGGCTGGTACATAAGCGGGGAAATAAGCCGCAAGACAAAAGGTGCGATCGGAGCTTTTCATGCCCTTGGAAAGCAGTGCAAGGACGTTTCCGGAGGCCTTCCGACTTTTATCTCACCATGGATTGACGGTAAAAAAGCAGTTGAGGCAGCCTCGGGAGACATTAATAAGTCAAAAGCAGTTTCGGTTCTGGAGCATGAAAGGGAATGGGGAGAGATCTTTGACGGGATCCATGACGTTGTTGATGCCTGTGCATTTCAGGACGGCCATATTGATTATGACGAGCTGGATGCATTCTTTTCGGTAAACAAGAAACTTGCTGATAAATACGGGATGAAATGCTGGACAAATGCGGAGACATTTGACCGTGATATGCCCATAAAATTCTTTCCGATCAAGTTTGACAAGCTTCGTCTGAAGCTTGAAGCTGCCAAGCGTGCCGGTTATGAAAAGGGAATAACATTTGAATTCCCGCATTTCATGAGCCCGCAGTCAGCCTATATCCAGGCAGGCCATCTGTACAGGAGATATAAGGAATACTTCAATATCTGAGCAGGTTTATGACTGGATTTTATCGTAATGACCTAGGAGCAAATAGCTTCGATATCCTTAACGGTTTTGGGAACAGGCTTGCCAAGGACCCTGTTCCCTTTTTCCGTAATAAGTATGTTATCTTCGATACGTATTCCTCCGAAATCCTTCCAGGGATCAAGCTTTGAATAGTTGATAAAATCCGTGTGCTTCCCTTCTGATTTCCATCTTTCGATCAGCTGCGGAATAAAATAGCAACCCGGTTCTATTGTTAAAACATGCCCGGTCTTAAACGGCAGGGCAAACCTGAGAAAGGCAAGACCGAACAGGTCGCTTCGCTTAATTTCATCACTGTAGCCCACATAATTTTCCCCAAGCCCTTCCATGTCATGAACATCAAGGCCCATCATATGACCAAGTCCGTGAGGCATGAAAAGCGCATGAGCTCCGGCTTCGACAGCATCATCGATATCCCCTTTCATCAGGCCAAGATCCTTTAATGAGGAAGCTATTATTTTACATGCGCTCAGATGCAGGTCCAGATTTGACACTTCAGGCTCTGCAGCCTTTATTGATTCGGTGTTTGCTCTCAAAACAATCTCATATATATCTTTCTGCTTTTGACTGAATTTACCTCCCACAGGAGTGGTACGGGTAATATCGGAGGCGTAATGCATGCTTGTTTCGGCTCCGGCATCAGTCACCATCATCCTCCCTTTTTTCAGAATGTTCCCATGATCGTGATTGTGGAGGGTTTGTCCGTTGATACTTAGTATTACAGGGAATGCCGTACCACCGCCTTTTGAAAATGCGATACCCTCGATAGTGCCAGATATCTCTTGTTCCCTGACTCCTGGCCTGCACATTTTCATTGCAGTGGTATGCATTTCCCATGTGACGGCCAAGGCTTTTTCGATCTCCTCAATTTCAACCTTTTCCTTTATAGAACGCATCGACACCACTGCCCTGATAAGTTTCTCTGATGCCATCGTTTTCATCTGGCATGGATTCTCCCTCATTATTAATCCGAGAGTCATTCTGGTTTCGGAACGATAGGGGGGAAGGAAATGGATCTGACGTTTTTTAGAGATTGCCTCCCTGATCACAGCTTCAAGCTTCTTTAGCGGAGCGCTGTCATTAACCCCGACAGCTTCTGCGAGTTCCCTGACGGAAGGCTGAGGCCCCATCCATATTATATCATCAATATCGAAATCGTTCCCGTAGATCCAGTCCTTGCCCGTATCAAAATCCATCACTCCCGCCAGGCCGGGAATGTCAAGCCCGAAAAAATACAGGAAGTCACTGTCCTGCCTGAAATGATATGAGTTTGCAGGATAATTCATCGGAGAATCAGTGTTGCCGGTAAACAAGGCCAGTCCTGATTTCATAAGACCATGAAGTCTTGTTCTCCTCTTTAT
>CAZTDW010000107.1:9485-13420 GCA_964611835.1 uncultured Rikenellaceae bacterium
AGACCATTATACTAATACAAGCTTCTAAGTTAGCATACTTATGCATAAGTGCAAACCCAATATCACAAATGGCAGGTAATATTATTTTCTCACTATGCTCCAGCCTCTTTTTAATCCGAAAATAAACCATGCCAGAGCCAGCGTTCCCACTGCAAAGATGGTATCTCCAATCACTCTGAGCCACTTCAGGACTACCAGGTAAGGCTGTTGCAGAAACTCAGCTGATCTGGCAAACCATAACCCTTCTTTCACGCTTGCAACGGTCTGGGCAAAACCAATCGGAAGAAGGCTGAAGATTACCATTGCAGCCAGTCCTGTATTTATGCTCCAGAAAGCAAACTTGATCCATTTCTCCTTCCAGACCACCTCCTTATCCATATCACGGAGCACAAAAAGCATAAGCCCTATTCCAAGCATGCCATACACACCGAAGAGAGCCGTGTGGCCATGAACCGGAGTGGTATTGAGCCCCTGCATATAATAAAGTGCAATGGGAGGATTAATGAGGAAACCGAATATGCCTGCCCCGACAAGGTTCCAGAAAGCCACGGAAATAAAACTGTATATGGGCCACTTATAAGCTTTTATCCATTCGGAGCTCCTGCTGAGCTTGAGATTGTCGTAGGCTTCAAAACCCATCAGTGCCAGCGGAACAACTTCCAGAGCACTGAAGGTTGCACCAAGGGCCATTACTGAAGTTGGCGTTCCTGTAAAATAAAGGTGATGGAATGTCCCTATTATTCCTCCGCTCAGGAATACTATGGTTGTAAACAGCACTGCTACTGTTGCCGTTGTAGGTCTGAGTATCTTCAGCCTTACAAAAAGAAAGGCCATTATCACTGCTGCAAACACTTCAAAGAAACCTTCAACCCAGAGATGAACAACCCACCATCTCCAGTATTCGGCTACAGCAAGATTGGTCTGCCGGCCCCACATAAGTCCAGCCCCGTAAAATGCAGCTATGGCAATTGTTGAGATCAGAAACAACAGCAAAAGATTCTTGCTTTCCGATTTCCTGGTAAGCGCCGGCCATATGGCACGGCCAATGAGGAACAGCCAGATAATCAGACCCACGAACAGAAATATCTGCCAGAATCGGCCAAGATCGACATATTCATATCCCTGATGCCCAATCCAGAAGTTCTGTACCAGTCCCAGCTTCTGCATCACACCCATCCACTGACCAGCCATCGATCCCAGCACTATGACCAGCAGGGCGCCAAAAAGGAAATTAACTCCAAGCTTCTGATACCGGGGCTCCACCCCTGAGATCGCCGGAGCATAATATAATCCGGTTGCAAGCCACGATGTTGCAATCCAGAAAATTGCAATCTGCACATGCCAGGTACGGGATACGGAATATGGCAGGAAATCAGACAGGGGAATCCCGTAAAAGGCCTGGCCTTCGACACCATAATGTGCGGTAATCACACCCATGAGAATCTGAACAAGTATAAGGGCGGTTACAATCCAGAAATATTTAAGAACAGCACGCTGGGATGGCGTTTTGGATTCATTAACAAGAGGAACTGACAGTGGAACGGGATCAGCTGACTCGTCACGCTTTTTGGCATAAAACCAGGCCATCAGACCTATACCGGCAATAAGCATAATCACACTGAATCCTGTCCAGAGCAGTAAAGCACCCGAAGGTTTGTTTCCGACAAGCTCATCAGGAGGCCAGTTGTTGGTATAGGTAATATCCTGGCCGGGACGTTCGGTTACGCAGGCCCATGATATCCAGAAGAAGAAAGTGTTCAGCAGCCTTACCCTTTCAGGATCCTTAAGGGCATTCTCCTGTATGCTGTAGGATTCCCGGAGATCTTTCAATGAAGGATCATCAGTAAAAAGCTTTCCGTAATAGTCGCTGTTAGCAGCTATAGCTTCGGCCCTGTTGTCGGAAACAGTAAGGATTCCGGTTTCAGTATCATAGGTGTTCTTCCTCAGGTCTTTCTGAAGAATGACATTCAGATAAGCTTTTCTTTCGTCGGGAAGTTCATTGTAATGCTTGTTTTCAGCTTCAAGGGCAAGTTTGTCGAGAAGATAAACGGCCTCACGGTGAAGCCAGTCGGCACTCCAGTCGGGGGCCAGATATGCCCCGTGACCCCATACTGTACCAACCTCGTGACCTCCGAGGGATTGCCAGACATTCTGACCATCCTTGATATCCTGCCCGCTAAACAAAACCTTTCCTGATGAAGTAACCACCCTTTCAGGAACGGGAGGAGCCTGACGATAGATTTCACTACCGAAATAAAGCAATACCGCAAATGAAAATACCATTACGGCTATAAAGCCGATCCATAATCTTTTTGTTGTCATGTCTGTCTTAGTTAATAATTATCAGTTTCACAAAGGCAAAAAAAAAATCAAATGCCATATGCTGTGGCCAGTTTCTCTATCCTTGCGATAAATTCCCCTTCTTCTTCCTCAGAATATTGAGTTTTTATCAAAGAAGTAAAATGTGAGAACAGAACTTTATCATCCTCATCCGAAATGACTCCGTCAGCCATCCTGAAAAGCACATTGTTTTCCTTCGATATGTGATTTCTCAGTAAATCGATATATCCCAGCATATTACGATTAATATCCATCACTCCTGCCTTGTTGCCCTGCTTATACAGGGCAAGGCCATCAGATATTCCCTTTACATAATTGCGACCCAATATATGCTCATGGACCATTACGGCTACTGGGCCTGACTGAGCTGAAAAGCCTCTGGTCTCAAGAAACGGGAACAATATGTTTTCTTCTTTTGCATGATGCAGGCCATCAGCAAAATTCCTTATCAGATAAATAATCTCCCCGATATTGGAAGCATCAGGTTCCGGCTCCCCTGCAACCAGCTCCATGACATCGATAAGACGCAGAATATAAACATGATCATCTTCCAGGTTTTTTGTCGTCTTTTTCATAATTCTATAGTTTTTATCAACCGCAAACATATAAATAATTATTAAAAGACCATATGGTCTTTTGGTATTTTATTAAATTATTTTTTACTTTGTATATCGAACCATTTTAATCCGGTATTCAATGTTTAACAGGGAAACAGAATATGCACTCAGGAGTCTTGTGTATATAAAGCATCAGAACAACAAAGGCCGACGGCCCGGATCGGTTGAAATATCCAGGGAGATCGAAGCACCTCATTTTTACATTGCGAAAATCCTCCAGCGCCTTGTAAGGGAGGGCTTTATCGAGTCAATAAAAGGCAAGGGAGGAGGATTTTACTTTAATCCTGACGAACCTGACCTGACGCTGAAAGATCTGATTATATTCATTGAAGGCGACAGATCATTTTCCGGATGCGGTTTCGGATTAAAAGAATGCGATGAAAATAATCCCTGCCCGTTTCATGATAAATATGCACCTATAAGGGAATCGCTTGACAGACTCCTGTCTGAACAGACGGTTCAGAGCCTTGCAAATAATATCAGATCATGAATTTCCATTAGAAATGATGAGGTATGACAGCCGGTAAATATAAACTTCAGGCTATAGTTTTCTTATTAACATTCAGCCTTCTTGCCCTGGTGCAGATAATGGTTGAAAATCCCATGATACTGGCTGAGCGTTTTCTTAAGGGGGCCGGATGGATTGAAATAGTTTTCATTTCCTTTTATGGAGCTTATGTGACCGGTAAAATAATAGATCCCGTACAGTCGCCGCGATGGAGGCTCATAACATGGACTATTTTCTCGGCAGTATTCTTCTTACAGCTTATAATCGGCATTGCCGGATATGAAAAGTTTCTGATGACCGGAAAGCTTCACCTGCCAATACCGATGATGATATTAGGGGGGCCTGTGTACAGGGGGCAGGTCTCATTTATGACCATCCTTTTTCTGAGTACTGTTGTCCTGTCAGGACCGGCATGGTGCAGCCAGCTTTGTTATTTTGGAGCTATCGACAATCTTGCTTCAACGGGGAAG
>CAZTDW010000108.1:0-13407 GCA_964611835.1 uncultured Rikenellaceae bacterium
ATCAAAAAGGGTAAAATTCTCGCAGGTCATGACATTTCAGCGGGAGGAATGATCACAACTCTTCTTGAGATGTGCTTCTCCAATGTTTCAGGAGGTCTTGCGATCAACATTACCGCGCTCGATGACACCGATACGGTAAAGATCCTCCTGAGCCAGAATCCCGGCATAATAATCCAGGTTGCCGATGAGGATGAAATTTCGGAAGTGCTGCTGGAGCACGGGATATCATATTTCTCCATTGGCCATCCGGTCAACGAAAGGAATATCACCGTCACCAACCACGGCGAGACACTGACCTTCGAGATTGACCCGCTCAGGAATAAATGGTTCCATACCTCATATGTCCTCGACAGAAAGCAAAGCGGTCCCCGGGCTGCCCTGGAAAGGTTCATCAACTACAGGAACCACAGTCTCAGGTTTGACATGGGCAGCTTCAAAGGCACTTTCAGTTCCCTGGGTATCACTCCCGACAGGCAAAGAAGATCGGGAACAAAGGCTGCGATCATAAGGGAAAAAGGAGTGAACGGCGACAGGGAGATGGCGTATGCGCTCTGGCTGGCGGGTTTTGATGTGCGGGATGTTCATATGACTGATCTTATGACAGGTCGTGAGACGCTCAGCGACCTGGGCATGATCGTCTTTGTAGGAGGATTTTCAAATTCCGACGTCCTGGGCTCTGCAAAAGGCTGGGCAGGGGTCTTCAGGTACAATGAGTCTGCCGGCAAGGCGCTTGCCGATTTTTACAGCAGGCCCGATACTCTTTCACTGGGGGTATGCAACGGCTGCCAGCTTATGGCCGAGCTGGGACTTGTCTACCCTGATCATGAAGAGATGCCCGTGCTGCTGCACAACAGCTCGAACAAATTCGAATCGGGATTTATAGGTGTAAGGATCCCTGAAAACAAATCGGTGATGTTTGGAAACATGTCGGGAATGGAGCTTGGTATCTGGGTCGCTCACGGAGAAGGAAGGTTCAGCCTTCCCTATCCTGAAGAAAGATATCACGTTGCGCTTAAGTACAGCAGCAGCTCCTATCCTGCCAATCCCAACGGATCGGACTATGATGTGGCAGGGCTTTGTTCATACGACGGCCGGCATCTGATAATAATGCCCCATCTTGAAAGGGCATACTTTCCATGGCAGTGCGGGTATTACCCGCCGGAAAGGAAAAAGGATGACGTAACACCCTGGATCAAGGCGTTCGTCAACGCAAGAAAGTGGATTGAAAAGAGATCTTAGCGGGTCATCGGGGTCAGAAGCAACGACATCAGCTTTGTATCGATGGCGGAAGCCGGAAGCTGGTTCATGGCTTCACTCGGAAGGATCTTCTCGCTGATCACCTGCACATTGTAAACTCCCGGTTCAGAAACATAGAATGATCCCATATAGGAATCAGCCCTGAACCATGGAAAGGATACTTCGTCCGAATCCCTTACAACCTTGTCGCATACAGGATCAACTTCAAGGAAACTGTCGAGAAGGCTAACCTTCACCGAATTCACATAGCTGAGATCAGTGGTGTCCTTTGTGGCGCTTGCAAGCCATACTTTGAAACGTCCTGGCTTTGAGATCATGACTTTCCATTCGGCGGTATTGCTTGCAGGATTTGACTCGTCATTATAACAGGCTGCCCTGTCAATATCCAGCACAAGAGAGCCATCGTCCTGCTGGGCAACGGCATTACCCTCGTTGGTTAAATCACTTAATCCTGATTTGTTTCCACATGACCACAGAAAAATCAAACCGGTAATAATAAAAGCAACTGTTCTGCCTCTCATTTCTATTCTCCTATTTATATTTAACTAATACTTATTGACAAAATCAAGTCAGATTCCAGTGCGGAATATTACAAAAAAAAATATTCAATCGTACACAGAATATTCCGTTTTTGATAAACTGACGTTTTTTTTTTATGAACGCATTTAAATCAGGATTGTTCAAAAATCATGCTAAAATCAGGCTGTTTCACCAACTTTAACATAATTCCGGGCCGACTTTTTTTTAACAGGTGTTTTAACCAGCGCCATCTCAACCAGTTCGGCAATATCAACCACCCTGGTTGAGGTGGTATTTGACAGTGTTTTCTTGCACAGTGGGCATGAGGTAGCCAGAAAATCGGGATTACATGCCGTAAGGGCAGCTGTGACATCACCTGCTATCTTATTCCTGTTCTTCTGGCTGAGCATAATATTGCCAAGGCTTCCTCCGCAGCAGAGTCCGTTCTCATCATCAAAGTCCGTTCTTTCAAGCTCGGCCACATATTTGAGCACCTCCCTGGGTTCGTCATATACTCCCGAATTCCTGCCGAGCTCACATGGGGTATGATATGTTACCCTTTTATGAAGGAATTTCATATTGACAAGACCTTCGTCGATAATACTGCTGATGAACTGTGAATGATGCAAGACCTCGACGTCGAGATAATAACTTTCCCTGAAGATCTTGTAGCATATGGGGCAGGAAGTCACCAGAACGGTTGCGCCCGATTTCCAGATTATCTGTGAATTATAGTTGATGAGCTCCCTTGCTTCCTTGTCCTGGCCGGCAAGCATCAGTGGTCTTCCGCAGCAGACTCCGGCATTTTCATCCATGAATGACCATTTCAGTCCCGTTGCATCCAGGATACTGACCATGGCCTTTTTAATCGACGGGGTAAGGTGGGTCATGCAGCCCGCAAAATACAGGATGTCGGTTTTTTCCTGGTCAATGGCTGGCAGATAGCCGTATGACGGAGAAACGGCGGGCCTGGGTTTCAGGTTTCTCCTCCGGTCGGGGAAATACAAATTCAGAATATTGTCCTTTTGCTTTACCGGATCCCCTGCCCTTCTCTGTATCATCCTCACAGGTGACAGTTCTATCCCTACAGGGCACTTTATGTCGCAGCGGCCGCATAAGAGGCAGTTGAAGGCAATGTCGTTTGTTTTATCACTATTCCTGATAGCTTTCATCAGGTAGACGGACTGCATATCGTTGATCCCCGCAGAGAAGCTCATCTGGCACTGATCGATGCAGATCCCGCATGATGAGCATGAGTGTACTTCCACGTCAGTATAGGTCCCTGCCTTATCACCGGTCCTGATACCGGAATTCCGCATGAAGATCAGGAAAAGCTCAGTGGGTATGTGCATGTACCTTGTAAGCGGAAGCAGGACGAAGAATGTTCCCAGCGACAATGAATAGATCCACCAGAAGGGATACGCCATTTCATGGGCAGGAAGAAATGATGCGAGCCATGATCCCAGGGAGCCCGTCAGAAAGCTGCCGGTACCATATGCTCCGCTTGTAAAGCTTTCTGCAATGAGCCTGCTCGGGAAAATAAGCCACAATGAAGCAAGGGCTACTTTGTCCAATATCCGGAGCTTTGTGGTTTTTTTCATTCCTACCGTCCCGGACCAGAACCTCTTGAAGACTGCCAGGAGAAGACCCGACAGGATAAAGGCAAGGATCAGGTCCATCATGAACGAATAGAATGACTCAAACGGGGTTTTCCCGTGGTCGGGATTGAAAAATTTGAAAAAGATAGCTTTGTACGGAGGATTGAGATGCTTTTCACCGAAAATATCGGCTTCAATGGTCCCGAACAGAATAAGCAGGAACCATCCGAAAGCCAGGCTCATATGCATATACCCCAGTCTGAAGTTTGTTTTCAGGATCTTTCTGTGGATAAGGCTTTCCATAAAGATCTCCCTGAGGCTCTGTCCGAAGGCCCTTCCGAAAAATCCTCTCTGAAGCCTGAGCTTATCGGGACGCGACAGGTCCCTGAACCATATCACGCTTCGTGCAACGGCATAGAGAAGGATGAAGTACAATCCTATGTTAAAGGGTATTATGAAAGGTTCAAAGTTCATATCCGCCAATACTTCTGAAGGCTTTTCTTGCAAGAAAGATCACATTCCGGGTGTTCACTCCGCGCGGGCATACAAGCACACACTTGCCGCACAGCATGCATCTTTTAAGCTTGTGAAGGATCTTGTCATTCTCACCGCGTTTTACAAGTATGTTGAACTCCCTTAAGCTGAATTCCGTAAAATTGCCTGCCGTACATGTCGCGGTGCATGCCCCGCATTCAATGCATGCCCTGAGGCTTGGCTCATGCTTAAGTATATATTCGGCTATACTCCTGTCATTTTTATCGTAATCGATAACCCTGGCCTTCGACAATGTAAAACCGAACTTATCCATTTTATTTGCGATTATCTCTCAGGTAATCAATAATATCTATTGCAGCTCCCCGCGCATGCGAGATCGTTTCAGTGATATTCATGGGCATGGTGCATGTACCTGCGTAGAATATTCCTTTTATGTGGCTCTTGTTGCTGCCGTAATGATTATCGGCTGAAGCGAGGAACCTGTTCTCTCCCGTCTTAAGCATTGAAGTCAGTGCAAGATTTTTGCCGGCTTCCGACATTTCCATTCCTGCCATCAGCACAAGCATGTCGAGTTCCATCTTAAGCGGCCTTCCTGCCAGCGTATCCTCCGACTTCACCACCAGCCTGTTTTCTATATTGACGCCAACCTCAGATACTTTGCCCCTGATAAAGTTTATGCCGTAATTTTCCTGTGCTTCGCGGTACAGCTCTTCGTACATGGCCCCTCCCATCCTCATATCCATATAAAAGCAGAATACCCTTGCATCTCCAAGATGTTCCCTGATCTCCATCGCCTGCTTCACCGCAGTGACACAGCACAGCTTCGAGCAATACAGGTTCCCTACTTTCTCGTCGCGCGAGCCCACGCAATGGATCATCCCTATCTTAGCAGGTGTTCTGCCGTCAGCCATTACTATTTTTCCCTTGCGGAACATTACCTCAAGCTCGGCTGAGGTTATCACGTTATCGTATATACCGTATCCGTACTCCTCTTTTCTCTCGCTCCTGAACAGGTCAAAACCCGTTGCAATAAGTACCGCATCGGCGCTGATCGACTCTCCGTTACCCAGAGTCACTGTAAAAGATGAACCTTTTTTATCAACTCCCTTCACTGTTGCTCCGGTGATAAAATCAATATTGCGGTGATCGATCAGATGTTTCAGGTATTTAATGACCTCACGGCTGTCGCGCCTGTCGGGGAACAGATGGTACCATCCCCTTACATGCCCTCCCGGGTCTTTTTCTTTTTCGACAAGCGTCACCATGATTCCCGACCTTGCCAGCTGCCCGGCAGCTTCCATCCCTGCCGTTCCTCCGCCTGCTACAACAACCCGTGCACTCATTTCAGGCATTGATAAGGTTTTCGGGAACAGGCATCTGCTTTCCGTCTTTGGTGGCAAACTTGTCCCGTTTATCGTATTCAATTCCCATCTTTCTCAGCAGGGGCTCCGACTGGACCATATGATACTGAAGACCCAGATCCCATGGATTATATCCCAGCACAAGCCCGGCAAGCTCTTCGTACGTAAGCACAGGTACCGATTGGCCATTGACACCGTATGTAGTGCCATCCATCTCCTTTATCGTGTATTGCCACTTGTCCATGAACATGTTGCATCCCGGACAGTTTGTGAGTACAAGATCAGGTTTGTAGGGTTTCATCGAGGAGAATTTCTTTTCAGTGTTTGAAACGGAGTAGCCCCTGTTTGCCTGAACAAGGTATTGTCTGAATCCGAATCCGCAGCAGTGGCGCCTTTCAGGATAGTCGACGACCTCTCCTCCCCAGGCTTCAATCATTCCACTGAGCACCCTCGGGAATTCGGCACCCCCCACCCCGTATTTGGGAAATATCTTTGCATAATGGCAGCCGATGTGTTCAACAACCTTCAAAGGTTCACCAGTCTGTTTGTTTACAAGAAGATTCTTTGCATTTGCCGCAATCTCATCCCTGAACTTGTAGATGATATCACTCGTATGAGCAATGTTTTCGGGAATGTCAAACTCTCTTCCGGTGGCTTTGTGAAGATATTCCCTGGTCTTTTCAAGCTGATCGGGATAATGCCTCCATGTTTCAAGAATTTCGGCATAGATACCGAATGATGTCACGCAGGAGATGGCGATGTTTTTGTATCCCGACTCCTTCATAAGCGCAAAATGGCGGGCAATAACTGTCATTATCGTCGGTAAGGGTACTATGTCGGAATGATATCCTATCCCCGTACATGTGGTGTGTGAAGGATTCTCAAATACATCTTTCCCGAGCTTGTTCCTCAGAAAATCGAGAAAAAACTGTTCCGATGCAGGAAAAAAGCTCTGCCTGATGCATGACCTGACATAAAAAAAGTGGTCATCAGCTATCTCTTTCTGATACTCCGACCATATTCTCTTCTTACCCTCGTTCTCCATGACTGAAAGTTTTATGGGGTTGTATGGTTTTTGTTGTTTGCCGTATAAACCTCAATAAAGTACTCATTATCGATGCCTTCGTCGTCGAACTGGAGTCCCATCTCGGCTGCTTTCTTTTTCGAATGTTCCTCGATGGTGTTGAACAGTTTGGTCCCACCCGTAACTTCAAATATTTTCCGGAGCTCGTCCCTGGCATCGTCGGGGATCTTTCTCAGTGGTCCGGCGCCAAGCTCATTGATCTGGCCGCCTAACCTTTCGTAAATATCGTTTGTATTTTCGAGAATGTATTTCCATATCGGTCCCTGCTCTGCATGCATCTCCGGACTAACAGCGTATGTCGCCACGCAATATCCGTATTTGAAGATATTCTCGCCTACGCTTCTCTTTATGGCGAACTGCTGGCGGCCCTTTTCCGATTCGGTAAAGAAGCCGAGATTCTGTGAGAGGGTTCGCAGCGACATTACTACCAGTGCCGGGGTATTGCCTCTGGGGCAGCGTGTCTTGCACGACATGCATTCACCGCAGTACCAGATGGTCTCTGATTTAAGAAGGGTCTCTATTTCATTATTGTCGCCCGACTGGACCGTATCAACGATTTTCCGGGGATCATAGTCATAGAATTCGGCGGCAGGGCAGATTGCAGTGCAGACCCCGCAGTTCATACAGGCATTCAGTCCTTCCTGGAACCGGATATCCTGCATAAGAAGATCGTGATAGTTTTCCATTCGGCTTTCCAGACCGGCTTATTTATGAATTTATTAACAAAAGTACCGTTTTAATAACACCCGGGGGATGGGGTTAAAACCTATTTTTGAGGGGGTATAAATGCGTAGGGAAGACGGAAGACGGAAGACGGAAGACGGAAGACGGAAGACAAAAGACAAAAGTAAAAAGTAAAAAGTAAAAAGTAGATCCAGCATGCATGCTGGATAATCCTGAAATCGAGTGAAAAGTAAAAAACAAGAAGTTACCGGTGAATAATAGAAGGGGTCGAAAGAAGGCGAATAACATCAAAAGTCCCTGGTGCCCTTCGTGCAATCCTTAGTGCACCTTTGTGGTTAAGCATAAATCACTGAACCACAAAGGTGCACAAAGGCCAGCACAAAGTACACAAAGGATGAACAAAATAAAGAATTACGTAATTATATACGTAATTAATTACGTATATAATTACGTAATTAATATTTTACTTCAGTGCTGTTTTCAATCTGATAAGCTCATAAACGACCTCCGGATCCACCGATCCGTTCAGGATGACGGTTATGGGTCTTAAGCTGCCGAACGGCTTGGCTGTCAGGTAACTATCCTTCACCCCGGCAGGAAGTCCGCTGGCCATTATTTCCGGTTCCGCCCTGTTGCCGAAATAGAATGACACCTGCATGGCATTATCTTTCACGCTGGCCCAGAAGACAGTCTTCTTCTTATGCTGAAGCTTGAAGAGCCATTGCTTTCCGTCATTATAAAAGCGCCATTCTCCGGTTACAGCGTTATAATTGCTTTCAGCATGGGCAAGCACCTTCTTCCATAAATCCATATTGACACCAATATGTGAAACAAGCACGTCATCCGACGGGTAGATCTCTCTGTTGCCGAGAGCGGGGATTTCTTTTGCTGAAGTGGACATAGGGATGAATTTAAATAATTTCGGATTTCGGATTTCGGATTGGAGATTGAGGATTAGGGGATTAGGGGATCAGGGGATTAGGGGATCAGGGGATTGGCAAAGCAGAACCAGCCTTGCGGCCCGGTTGCGCAATTGTTCATCGCTTCTTAAGATTTAAGTCCAGAAGGGCGGTGACGCTTCCGTAGCGCCAGGCCTTGAGGAAGAACCTGATAAACAGGATGAACTGTGTGACAATCAGCATCAGGGAAACACCTTTTCCGGTCACGGGGCGCCAGGCAGGTATCAGATAAAAAGCAAGAGCTGCCGGAAGAAGCTGGCATACAATAAGCAAGAGCATCATCGGATATGCAGACCAGAATCCTGAGAATGTACGGCTGAATCCGAATCCGATCGCATTAATTCCTGACATTGAAGGATCGGATGCTTTTCCGGCCCTTGCAAAGTCTGCTGCAAGGATGAAAACAGGAGACAGCAGGACCACGATACACAAAGCGATCATCTGAATTACAAATGTGGTCCTCTCCGTGATGGATTCCGAACCTGAGGCAATTCCCGTGGGTACTCCCATTACTACACCTGAAACAAAGATCAGCATGAATGACATTGTCAGGGTAATCATCAGGAATGACCAGAAATTCCTTGCCCCTGCCCCGAAAAATCCGGGTGTCGAAAATTTCAGTTTTTCCCCTGAAAGAGCGTCGAATAATCCTCCTGTAAGAAATGCATTCAATATCACTGAGATCAGAAGGACCAGCAGAAATCCCGATGCCATTGATGACATGATGGACGGCAGGGAAGATCCAAGGTCGAGAAAAGCATCCAGGTCAAATCCGTCGGCAAATCTTTCGGTTATCATGCTGTTTCCAAAGCCGGACCGCAGAGCGCTTTTGAGCGGGGTCATAAAAAGCGATGCAAGGACAAAAGAGACGAGCCACACAATCAAAACTCCTTTCCAGGCTTTCAGTGCCCTCTTAAATCCGGAAGCCAGTGATCCTCGTATTTTCATTTCTACAACAATATAAAACTCAAATAGAACTGTATGAATGCCATAAACCTTCCTGTCAGGCGCCGTACGATGGCATGATCGGGCTTTTCCGTCATCGAGTTGTTTATATAATTTACATCCATGGTGATCCTGGATTCAGGATCAATTTTCACCCATTCGATCTTCCTGTATCCTGTATATGTAAAATCCATATACCTTGCCTTTCCGTCCCATTTTTCAAGTATCTCGTCTCCGTTGTCAAACCTTATGAGAACATCGACGGGAAGCATTACCTCTCCTTCCCTGACGAGCCTGGCAACAGAAGTAATAAGTGAATCGGTCTTTGGCCATTCAATTGAAACAGTATCCTCCGTAACAGTCTTTCCCACGGGTTTTCTGTATCTCCGGTTGCTGATATCCGACACTTTGTAGTCGCAGATGCCCGTTCCGTAAAGGGTCTGATCAAAGAACCAGTTCATATCGGGTCCGAACAGGTCTCCATGGTTCTGTCTCACGACATCATTTACAACGGCAATGAAGTCTTTCCCTGAAGGATGACGGAATGCCCATCGCCTGTAATATTCCCTGAAAATATCATTTATCGTTTCCTCTCCGACGATACCCATAAGTGTATACAGCCAGGTTGCCGCTTTCTGATACGACATCATGTAATAAGTATCATGCGGATAGCTCCATGAATTCATGGAATTGCTGGTGACCTGCCTTGAAGAAGACCTTATATATGCCTGCCTGGCATAGGTACGGTCTGAGATTTTCAGGAGTGGATGATCAAGAAGTCCTGATTCTGCTCCGTAATAATGATCTAAGATACGTCCTTCCCAGAATGTATTCACGCCTTCATCGAGCCATGGCTCCTCGAACTCATTGCTGGCAAGAATTCCCATGAAATAGGCATGTCCGAATTCGTGAACTGTTACAAGCTCAGGCATTCTGAAGCACGGAGGCATAAAAAAGACTGACATTGTGGTAAAAAGTGTAGTGTATTCCATTCCTCCGGCTCCCTGTCCTTTTGATGGCGGATCGACGAATGTAAGATGAGGCCATGGATAAGGGCCGACATTTTCAGCAAAGTATTCAAGTGCATATTTCACGGCAGTGAGCTGCCGTTCCGCCTGCCAGATCCTGTCCTTTGGCATCAGAAGGGTAATGCTGACATGATTCCATGTATCGTTCAGTACAGCATAGCCGGGCCATGCCGTCCATGCAAAATCAACTATATCCTCAGCCCTGTACCTGAGATGTTTGCGTTCGCCTGAAATTATTTCCGACATCAGCATACCTCCCGAACCGGTGACATATTCCACCGGTACGGTAATATCCACATCATAAACGCTGTGATTTGAATAGAACTCCGAGTCCTTGTGAAACTGGTGACAGTTCCATCCTCCCTTCATTGCATAACGCATTCCCGCCGGCTCATAAACCCCGAATTTCGGGAACCACTGCGCAACAAAAAAGAAATCATCAGCAAATCCCGTCCTGCGGATAACTGATGGAAGCTTTGTTTCAAAAGCGGCTTCAATGAAAACGGTATCGCCGGGCTTTGCAGGCTTAGGAAGAAGCACCCGCATCACAGTCCTGTCTTCATTGTTGCCGTCATCGGGACTAATATATTCCATCAGCGGCATCAGGTCGGTACCTGCGCCGTCGGTAAGTGAACTTATCTCAATCCATCCGGGGTCTTTTTCACGGCTTCCTGGCGAGCCTCCCGATTCGAGGTAAAAGCTTGTCCGGTTGCTTCTGAATGCATTCATGTACAGATGCATCTGAATATCCGGTACCAGATCGGAGGTTTTGTTGACCCAGAAGGCATTCATCGTACAGCTTACGGTCTTGGCTTCCGTATCAAGCACGGCGCTGATCCTGTAGCCGGTGGTCCGGTCGCTCAATGGCTCCCTGTTGACTATCTGAGCCTGAAGGGCGGTGGTGATGATTATCAGTCCGGCCAGCAGACCTGATTTATACTTCATAAAGCTGCCGGAGGGATTATTTTTCTGCCGGGATGCGTGTGAGCGTGAGCGGTATCTGGCCCCCGGAGTAGGTTGCCGTGCCGGCCATCCTGTTGTTATTGTCAGCCTTCACACTGATCTTCACATATTCACCTTCGACATAGACGGTGCAGGTAAGCAGGTCATTTTCATATTTTACCTGCTCGCCCTGAAGCTTATAGGTGCTTCCGGTAAATGAGACAGACACCGAATACTTCTTGTCGGCTAAACCGACGACAATTGATCCGGTATTATAACCATCGGGCGCATAGGAAGCTTCATACTTCCAGTTGCCGACAGGATTGTTCTTTTTTGTGGCTCCGTCCTGGGCCGATACCAGAATAAAGAGAAACAAAAATGTTGCTAAAAAGCCAATGATCCTTGATTTCATATTAATCTGATTAATTTATTAATATTATTAATATACTGTACCCCTTTGTGTTACCTTAGTGCTGACCTTTGAGTCCTTTGTGTTTAAATATTTTTCACCACAATGGACTCAAAGGTCCCGATAGCTATCGGGAACACAAAGGATCACAAAGTAGATCAATACTACAAGCAAAAACTGATTAATTTTCATCAAAGATAAAAATCTGCTTCAATCCTTTTTATATCGGACGGAGAATTAATATTGGTAAAAGCATGTTTTGTTTCAGGCGAATCTTCCAGTTCGAGATAGCCTGTATTTCTTCCGGTGATGAAATCACGTATTGACCTGCCGCGGGGCTCTGAAAGAAATTTCTCGAGATCCTCAACGATGTATCTCATGAAAACAGAATGCAAAGGCTCGATCACATCTCCAATCCTGGGAATAAATATCTCAAAATCATTATCAATAAAGGCGTCGGCCTGCTTTTGTACAATTTCACTATTAAGAAATGGCATGTCGCCTGCAAAAACAAAAACCGCATCGTATGAAGAAGTTTTCAGCGCAGCATGGATTCCTGCGAGCGGACCCTGGCCGGGAAAATGGTCGTAGGTAATTTTACAGCCTGAACAATCGCTGAATTCAGACGGGGTGTTGGTAACAATTATTATTTCGGGGAACAGCTCCCCTATTGTTTCAATGATCCTGGAGATGATGGTTTTCCCGCCGATCTGCAGCCTGGCTTTCTGCATTCCTCCAAAGCGCCTGCCGGCGCCGCCGGCAAGTATCACTCCGGAGATATTATATTTCATTGTTTTTCAGGTAAATACCCTGACAGATATGACATTTTCAGCATCCTCCGGCAGCCCTCTTTTTCTTTGCTGCAGGCTTGATCACCGGCTTTACCGTAAAGGCATCCTGGCCTTCAGCGGGCTGTACGGCTATACCTCCGCCCCCGAGAGCCTGTCCGGCACTTTTACGGAAATCGTACTTTGCAAACTCTTCGTCAGAACTGGTGGAAGAGGGTTTCTTCGGGTCAAGGATGGCTTCAAACCAGTAATTCAGTCCTCCTTCAAGAACATAATTATTCTCATAACCAAGCTGCCTGGTAACCATCCATGCTTCGTTTGCCGCCAGGGTTCCGTTTGAATAGAAGACGTTCATTTTGATATCCTGGTTAAGGATGTCGGTATAATTATCCGAAAGCAGGTCGGAAGAAGGAATATTTATTGCTCCCGGAAGGCTGTACTTCTCGAATTCATCCTGGCTTCTGACATCAATAAGCCTGAGCGACGGATCTTTCTTTATGATCATATCGGCGACAACTTCAGGCGCCAGGAACTGTGTGCGCGAATTGGCTTCGCTCAGCATCTGTTCGGCTGTAAGCTTATATGGGTTGGTCTTATTCTGCGGAACGGCAGCAATGATAAGTCCCATCGGGATAAGGATCAGGGCAAGTAAGTTGCGTGGCTTCATATCCATATATTTTTAATTACCAGATAATTTATTTTCTGCAAAAATAATCATAATCGGTTAAAGATCAATATTCTTCCCTGGGGAATTTCTTTTCGGCCCATTCGGCAGCCGCAAACATGGCGAGTGCAACAAGTATCAGAAGCAATCCGAACAAACCGTCTGAAAGTCCGAGTGATGAGCTGACCTTAGGTTCACCCAGATATTTTGCCAGGTAAAGTTTTTCCCACCATCCGTAGGTAAAGGCAAAACCGTAGACTCCGATGAAGAGGCCACCGATGAACACCATCGCATCTATTTTGCCGATTGCAGCTCCGCAGAAACTGGTGCCCGGGCAGAATCCACCCATTATGAACCCGGCGCCCATCACCACACCTCCGACAATGGCGGAAGTCAGGAAGGTAGGATTGATGTATATCAGGTCGAGGTCTACCCATCCGAAAAGGCTCATGAAAAGCAATCCCAGCATAGCGGTGATCGCGGCAGTGAAGAAAACCTTCAGTACAACGGCGTCGTATCCGTAAAATACTCCGGCGAGCTTTCTGCTCGAGGAGAATCCGCTGCTTTCAAGTACCCATCCGAAGGCGATCCCGATAAAGAAGGCAAGCAGGAAGTTTGTGTTCTCAGAAATTATTTCATTTGGTGCAAGTGGTCCCATGGTGTTAAGGTTGAAA